>CAYVWO010000298.1:0-3613 GCA_964455495.1 uncultured Tessaracoccus sp. | reverse complement strand
CGTCGCGCAGCCGTTGATGATGCTGGCCGACACCTGGATCGTCGGGCTGCTCGGCACCATCCCGCTCGCCGGGCTCGGGCTGGGCAGCGGCCTGCTCACCACCGTCACGGGGCTGATGATCTTCCTGGCCTACGGGTCGACGGCGGTTGTCGCCCGGCGGATCGGCGCGGGAGAGAGGGTCCGCGGCGTGGAGCTGGGCGTCCAGGCGATGTGGCTGGCCGCGCTGATCGGCGTCGTCGCCGGGGCGACGGCGTGGCTGACCGCCCCGCTGCTGGTCTCCGCCCTCGGCGGGGCCGGCGAGGTGCACGCGCAAGCGGTGGCCTACCTGCGCTGGTCGCTCCCCGGCCTCCCCGGGATGCTCGTGATGCTCGCCGCGACCGGCACCTTCCGCGGCCTGGCGGACGCCCGCACCCCGCTCGTGCTGTCGATCGGCGCGGCGGCGCTCAACCTGGTGCTGAACGTCGCCCTCGTGTTGGGCCTCGGGCTGGGCATCGGCGGGGCGGGCCTCGGGACGGCGCTCGCGGAGACGACCCTCGGGCTCACCGCGGCGGCGCTGGTCGCCCGGCGCGCCCGCCGCCTCGACGCCCGCCTCCGCCCGCGCTGGCACGAGATGATGGGCAGCCTCGCCGTCGGCGTCCCCCTCCTCCTGCGCACGGTCACCCTGCGGGTCGCGCTGCTGGTGACGACCTTCGTGGCAACCGCGCAGGGAGCGGCCGGGCTCGCCGCGCACCACGTCGTCATGCAGGTCTGGGGCCTGATGGCCTACGCGCTGGACGCCCTCGCGATCGCCGGGCAGACCATCATCGGCACCGCGCTCGGCGCCGCCGACGCGCGCGAGGCCCGCGAGTCGACCCGCCTCATGACCCGCTGGTCGGTCGGCGGCGGGCTGCTCATCGGGCTCGCCGTCCTGGCGCTGCACGCGCCCGTCGCGTCCTTCTTCGCCCCCGACGACGACGTCCGCGCCCTCGTCTCCTGGCTGCTGTTCATCGTGTCGGCCACGCTGCCGCTCGCCGGCTACGTCTACCTCCTCGACGGCGTGCTGATCGGGGCCGGCGACGGCGCGTACCTCGCAAAGGCCGGCGCCCTCACCGTCGCCGTCTACGCCCCCGTCGCGCTCGGCGCGCTGCTCGTCGCCCCTGGCCGGCCCGGCATGACGTGGCTGTGGGTGTCGTTCACCGTCGTCTTCATGGGCGCCCGCGCGCTGACCCTCGGCCTCCGGGCCCGCGGCGACGGCTGGCTCGCCCTCGGCGGGGCGCAGCCGTCCCGGAGGGCATAGCCGGTCCCGCCACGGCGCGCCCACGATCCGCGGCATCGGGAGGACGCGACCCACGGCTCCCCAGGCGGCGGGTCTGGCGACACCCCCGCTTGAGGCCGCGGGGTAGCGTCGACGCATGAGACGACTGGCGCTGTTCTCGCTCCTGGCCCTGGCCGGGTGCACGGCCGCGCCGGCGCCGGCGCCCTCCGAGACCGCGCCGAGCGCGACGGCCGGGTCGCCGTCGGCCGCGCCCACACCCGCGGAGACCATCGACCCCATCCCCGACACGCACGAGCTCGAGATCACCGCGCACGAGACCTTCGACGAGCCCTGGGCGATGGCCTTCCTCCCCGGCACCGACCAACTGGTCGTCACCGGCCGCGGGGGCGACATCTGGCTGCGCGGACCGGACGGGGTCCGCGAGGTCGACGGGGCGCCCGACGTCGTCGCCGCCGGACAGGGCGGGCTGGGCGACATCGTCCCCGGGCCCACCTTCGAGGCGGACGGACGGGTGTACCTCAGCTGGGTCGAGGGCGACGGCGGAACCTCCGGCGCCGTCGTCGGCCCGGGCCCCCTCGACATAAGGGACGCGACGCTCACGGGCCTCGACGTCATCTGGGAGCAGACGCCGAAGGTCGGCGGCAACGGGCACTTCTCGCACCGCCTCGCCATCCAGGGCGATCACCTGTTCGTCAGCTCCGGCGACCGCCAGAAGATGGCGCCCGCGCAGGAGCTCGACGGCAACCTCGGCAAGATCCTGCGCCTCACGCTCGACGGCCGACCCGCCGCGGGAAACCCGTTCCCGGGCGAGGGCGTCGCGCGGCAGTTCTGGTCGATCGGCCACCGCAACGTGCTGGGCCTCGCGTTCGACGCCGACGGCCGGCTCTGGGCCTCGGAGATGGGCCCGCTGGGCGGCGACGAGCTGAACCTCATCGTGCCGGGCGCGAACTACGGCTGGCCCGAGGCGTCGAACGGCTCGCACTACGGCGGCGGCGAGATCCCCGACCCCGAGCCCGGCGACGCGTTCCTCGGCGCGCTCTCCGGCGAGGCGCTGATCCGGGTCGACCTCGACGGCGAGGACGCCGCGCCGGCGGAGGACTGGCCGATGGATGCGCGCATCCGCGCGGTCGCGAAGGCCCCGGACGGCGCGATCTGGCTGCTCGAGGACGGCGACGGCGCGCGCCTGTTGGAGCTGCGGCCCGCTTAAGCTACCTGCCGAGCTCCCGCTGCATGGCCTTGACGGTCATGGTGGCGGTGTGGAGATCGGCGCCGGTGAGCTCGCGGTAGCGCTTGATGGCCGCGACGTCGCTGCCCGTGCGCAGCGCGAACATGATCTGGTCGCGCTCCTCGATCGTCAACGGGCGCATGGGGGCGGCGGCAACCTGGCGGCGACGGTTCTGCTCGATGGCCGGCCAGATCACCCAGATCCACAGCGCGACCATCGGGATGATCCACCAGATGCCGCGGGTGCCCATGATCACGAACGGCAGGATGATCCACCACTGCGCGAACCACGGGCGCGCCATCGGGCGATGGGCCACCTCGTCGTCCGCGGCGCCCCAGGTCGCGGGCGCCTGCGGAGCTCCCGCCCACGGCGCGACGACGGGCTCGGGCTGCGGCGCCGACGACCGGGCCAGCCCGGGGCGCGGCGCGGGAAGGTCGAAGAACAGAGCGACGAGGTCGCTGCCGACACGCGCCTCGAGGGCCTTGCCCATGCGCTCGTCGAACTCCTCCGTGGACAACCGTCCGGCGGCGTGGTGCTCCTGCAGCATGGAGACGGCCTCGTCGCGTTCCGAGTCCCCGATGCGCATGCCGTCGCCAACCATGCGCACCAGGGTACTCCGTCAGACGATGGTTACCCCGTCGCCGACCTTGTCGAAACGCACCGTCTGGCCGTCGTGGATCTCGCCGGAGAGCAGGCCGCGGGCCAGCTGGTCCTCGAGCGTGGACTGCACGAGGCGACGCAGCGGACGCGCGCCGTAGATCGGGTCGAAGCCGACCTCCCCCAGCCACAGGCGCGCGGCCTCGGACACCTCGACGGCGATCCGGCGGCCCGCCAGGCGGCGGTTGAGGCGCTCCAGCTGGATCTCGACGATCCGCGCCAGGTCCTCGGCGGTCAGCGCGTCGAACAGCACGACGTCGTCGAGCCGGTTCAGGAACTCGGGCCGGAACGCCTGCCTGACGACGCCCATCACCGACTCGCGCTTGTTCTCCGGGGAGAGCAGCGGGTCGGCCATGAACTGCGAGCCGAGGTTCGAGGTCAGGATCAGCAGCGTGTTGCGGAAGTCGACCGTGCGGCCCTGGCCGTCGGTCAGACGGCCGTCGTCGAGCACCTGCAGCAGGATGTTGAACAGGTCC
>CAYVWO010000297.1:0-3624 GCA_964455495.1 uncultured Tessaracoccus sp. | reverse complement strand
AGCGTCTCGACGGCCTTCTGGACGATCGACGTCGTGGCCCACTTGAACACCTCGCGGCCGTCCATGTGGATGTGGGCGCCGACCTCGGGGTCCACCTCGCGCCAGTCGTCGATCTCGATGACGCGCGCGGCCTCCGGCTTCGAGCCCCACACCGTGGGGCCGATGGCCGGGACGTCGGATGGCCCGACGACGACGGCGCCCGCTCCGTCGGAGAACAGGAACGCGGTGGAGCGGTCGTTGACGTCGGTGTAGCGCGACAGCACCTCGACGCCAAGCACGAGCACGTTGGTCGCCGAGCCGGCGCGCACCATGGACTCCGCAAGGCCGACGCCGTAGCAGAAGCCGGCGCAGGCGGCGGAGACGTCGAACGCGGCGGGCGACCCGAGGCCGAGCTTCCCGGCGATGATGCAGGCAAGCGACGGCGTCTGCTGGTAGTGCGACACCGTCGACACGATGATCGCGTCGACGTCGGCGGGCTGGAGACCCGCGCGCTCGATGGCCTTGGTTGCCGCCTCGACGCCGAGGGTCTCGGCGTCCTCGCCCTCGGCGACCCAGTGCCGCTCCGTGATGCCCGTGCGCTGCTGGATCCACTCCGGCGTGGAGTCGATCATCGTGCACATCTCCTCGTTCGTGACGACCCGGCTGCCGCGGGCGCCGGCGACGGAGAGGAGCCGCGCGTACTGCGCTCCGGTGGACGACTGCAACGGCATGCCTACTCGCTTTCGGTGACGGAGTGGGCGGCGACGAACGCGCGCGCCTCCTCCAACTGGTCGGGGGTGTTGAGGTTGAAGAGCTCGACGCCCTTGAGGTTGCGCTGGGCGATCTTCGTGAGCGTCCCGGCCGGGGCGAGCTCTAGCATGCCGGTGACGCCGAGGTCGGCGAGCGTCGCCATGCAGAGGTCCCAGCGGACCGGGTTGGCCACCTGGTTGATCATCCGGGTCAGCGCGTCCGCGCCGTCCGCGACGACCGCGCCGTCGGCGTTGGACAGCAGCGGCGCCAGGGCGGCGGAGGTGGCCACGCCCTCGGCGACCGCGGTGAGGTGAGCGACGGCGGGCGCCATGTGGATGGTGTGGAACGCGCCCGCGACGCTGAGCGGCACGAGCCTGGCGCGGCGCGGCGGGTTCTCCGCGAACGCGGCGAGCTGCTCGACGGTACCCGCGGCGACGATCTGGCCCGCGCCGTTGTTGTTGGCTGGCGTCAGGCCCGCGGCGTCGATGGCGGCGAGGATCTCGTCCGGCACGCCCGCGAGCACCGCCGTCATCGACGTCGGGCGGATGGCGGACGCCTCTGCCATCGCACGGCCGCGCTCGCGGACGAGCACCAGCGCGTCGCCGTCGGAGATGGTCCCGGCGAGGGCCATCGCGGCCAGCTCGCCGACGGAGTGGCCGGCGAACGCGCCGACCCGGGCCACGTCGTCGCCGAGCAGCGCGCGCCCGGTGAGCAGCGCGGCGGCCACGAGGAGCGGCTGGGCGATGGCGGTGTCGCGGATGGTCTCGGCGTCGGCCTCGGTGCCGTAGTGCGCGAGGTCGATCTCGCAGACCTCGGAGAGCTCGGCGAGGCGTTGGGCCAAGGCCACGTCCTCCAGCCAGGGGGCGAGGAAGCCGGGCGTTTGGGCGCCCTGGCCGGGCGCGACGATAGCTAGCACGAGGTATACCTTGCCCGGTTCGGCGCGGTCATGTGCGCAGAAACGCCACGAAATACCTCGACGGCCCTTTGTGGGAACCTCACAAGGCGGCGGGCGACCAGGGCCGAATCCACGCCTGACGGTTTGTCCGGAGCCCTGAAACACACGGGTGTGATTTCCTCGGCGGGCTCAGTCTTGAAGGCGCCCGAGCGTGATCGCCATGCGCAGCACGTAGGCCTCTCGAGCGTCGGCGGGGTTGTAGCCCGTGACGTCCTGGATGCGGCGGAGCCGGTAGCGGACGGTGTTCGGGTGCACGAAAAGCGCGCGTGCCGTTGCCTCCATCGAGGAGCCACAGTCGAGGAAGCCGACGCAGGTCTCCAGCAGCTCCTTGCTCGACGCCAGGGCCGAGTAGACGTCGTTGGCGAGCGTTCGGCGGGCGTGGCCGTCGCCGGCCAGCGCGCGCTCGGGCAGCAGGTCGGACGACAGGAGCGTGCGCGGGCCTTCCGGCCACGCCTTCGCGGCGCGGTACCCGGACGCGGCGGCGCGGGCCGACCGGTGCGCCCCGGCGAGTCCCTCGACGGATGCGCCGACGACGATGGGGCCGTCGGCGAAGAACCCGGCGAGCCGGGAGACGCGCTCGCAGGTCTCCACCTCGTCGCCGACGCCGACACCACCCAGGATGCACACGAGCCGGTCGCCCTGCGGGGCCGCGAGGACCTCGAGGTCGAGCTTCGCCGCGGCGCGGCGCAGGCCGTCGAGGTGGTGCGACTCGGGCACGCCGCCGATGGCGACGACGACCTTCGAGTCGGCGCGCCAGCCCAGCGTTGACGCGCGCGACAGCACCGACTCGTCGGTCTCCGAGCGCACGACGGCGTCGACGATCGTGGCCTCGATGCGCGAGTCCCACGCGCCCCGAGCTTCGGCGGCCTTCGCGTAGATGGCGGCCGCCGCGAACGCGATCTCGCGGGAGTAGTGGACGATGCCAAGCTGCAGCGGCTGGCGGTCGCCGCGGGGGAGGAGGTGCTGGATCTGCTCCTCGACCACCTCGGTGGTCGTCCGCACCAGGTCCACGGTCTGCTGCAGCGAGATGCGGCGGGCCATGGCGCGGGGGGCCGCGTCGAACACGGACTCCGGGGTGAACTCCTCGCCCGTGAACCACGTGGCGAAGCCGTCGATGCCCGCTCTGGCGAGCACGCCGATCCACGAGCGAGACTCGGCGTCGAGCTGCCCGAACCACGCGTGCCGCTCCGTCATGGCCGCGAGCGTCGCAGTGTTCATCGGCGAGGTGGCGGCGCGCAGCCGCTTGATGAGCCCGGCCCGCGCGCGGGCCGAAGCGATCAGGGCAGGGGCCGTGCCTGGGCGTGGGTCCATTTCGGAAGCGTATCGCTCCGGTCGTAAACGCACCGTTGCGGTCCCGTAATTGGCGGTAGGGTGTCGGCAAACAGCGAGCCAGCCGGAATGGGCCGCGCGCTTAGCTTGGAGAGGAACCGTTGTGAGCCAAAACGAGGTTGGACCGATTCTCAATGGCCTGCCCACGAATTTGCCGGACATCGATCCAGCGGAGACCGCGGAATGGTTGGAGTCGCTCGACGGCGTGATCGAGGCCGGGGGGCGCAACAGGGCCCGCTACGTGATGCTGAAGCTGCTCGAGCGCGCCCGCGAGCGCCACATCGGCGTCCCTTCGCTGACCGGCACCGACTACATCAACACCATCCCCGCGAGCCAGGAGCCCGCGTTCCCCGGCGACGAGGACCTCGAGCGCGGCATTCGCCGCCTGCTTCGCTGGAACGCGGCCATCATGGTGCACCGCGCGCAGCGCCCCGGCGTCGGCGTCGGCGGCCACATCGCGTCCTTCGCGTCGTCGGCGACGCTGTACGAGGTGGGCTTCAACCACTTCTTCCGCGGCAAGGACCACCCGGGCGGCGGCGACCAGATCTTCTTCCAGGGCCATGCCTCGCCGGGCATGTACGCCCGCGCGTTCCTGGAGGGTCGCCTCGACG
>CAYVWO010000296.1:0-3625 GCA_964455495.1 uncultured Tessaracoccus sp. | reverse complement strand
GCTCGCCCTCCCCGATCGCTTCGCGCTCGCGCCGCTGGTCGTCGTCACCCAGACGCTCGTGGAGTTGGTCGTGATGGTGGTCTTCGTCCGGCTGATCCCCCGCCTCATCCCCACGCAACCTTAAGACCCGATCTGAGATCAGACATACTGGGCCCATGAGGAGAGTTCATGGTGCCGCCCCACCTGCGGGCCGAAGAACCGGCCAGGATCTACGCATGGCGCTCGAGGGATCCGTCCATCTGGACGACGATTTCGCCGCCGACATCGCGAGCGCCCTCGAACTCCTCACTCTGGAAGCCTGGCACACGTGCTGGTCAGCGGAATTTCAAGATGCTGATGGGTCACTCTCCTCGGCATCACAAGACTTGGACTGTGACGGTACGTCGCTCTCCAACAAGATGGCGTCCCCGACCATCGCCTAATGCAGCGTCGACGCCGCACGCACCAGCGCGACAATCGCATCGCGGTTGGCAGCCAGCTCATCGGGGTGCGTCAGCTTCACGTGCCGCATCTTCGACGTGCCGGTGAGCAGCCCGTCGGGGGCGGCGAGGTCGGCCCCGTGCAGGAGGGGTAGCGACACCCACTTCGCGAACGGCGTCACCGCCGCCATGCCCCAGCCGTTGTATCCGTACTGATGGGCGCCGTAGCCGACGCTGGCGTCGACGGTATCGACGGAGTTCACCACGTCAGGAAGCGCCTCGATGATCAGGCGGTGCAGCCCGAGGTAGACGGCGACGAACGGCGTTGGCCGCCCCTCGACAAGCGCAGCCAGCTGCTTCACGCTCGGGGACTCGATGTGCGGGTGCGTCTTCGCCATACGGCCAGTCTATTGATCGATGCTCGCATCCGGCGCTGCTGCAGGACCCGTGGTCGCCTCGCCCGGCATCAGCTGTCAGAACAGCCGCCCGAGGGACTCCTACGTGACGGACAATGGTTCGATGAGCGACTTCACGATCCTGCACAATCCCCGCTGCTCCACCTCGCGCGCGGCGCTCGAGAACCTCGAGGCGTCGGACCGGTCGTTCGAGGTGGTTCCGTATCTGAAGCAGCCGCTCACCGTCGATCAACTGCGCGACCTCGTCGCCCTGTTCCCCGACTCCCCCACGGATCTCGTGCGCCGCGACCCGAACTTCGCGAAGCTCGGCCTGACCGACGACGACGTCCGCACCCCCGACCAGGTCGTCACCGCGCTGGCGGAGCACCCGGAGCTGCTGCAGCGCCCGATCCTCGTCCGCCACGACCCCGACGGCGACCGCGCCATCATCGGCCGCCCCAAGCAGGCGGTCCCCGAGTTCCTCCGCCCGTAGAGTTGGGCCCATGACGATCACCCTCACCGAGGCCCAGAAGGACCGCGCGTCCGGCGTGCTGCTGGGCCAGGCCGTCGGCGATGCCCTCGGCGTCCCCTACGAGTTCGGTCCCCGGATCCCCATGGGGACCGCGGACATGATCGGCGGCGGCCTGGGACCGTACGAGCCCGGCGAGTGGTCCGACGACACCCAGATGGCCTCGTGCATTGCACGGATCACCGCCGCGGGCGGCGACCTGAACACCGAAGAGGGCCTCGATGCCGTGGCCAAGCGGTTCCTCATCTGGCGCGATTGGGGCGCGTCCGACATCGGGAACCTGACCCGCGACGTGCTCCACAGCGTCGAGCCCGGGCCTGGCCTCGCCCGGCGCATGACGGAGGTCTCCCGCTCCCTGGCCCTCGGCGATCGCGCGGGCAACGGCGCGTTGATGCGCACGGGCGTCGTCGGACTGGTCTCGCTGTACGACCGGGAACACGGCGCGGAGGCCGCGGCCAACGCGGCGTCGCTGACGCATGCACACCTGCTCTGCGTGGAGTCCAGCGTGCTGTGGTCGGAGGCCGTGCGGGTCGCGGTGCTCCTGGGAAGGCTCGACGTACGCGGCGGGCTGGACCTGCTGCCCGAGGAGTCGGCGCGCCGGTGGGAGGCGTGGATTGACGAGGCCGAGTCGTCGGACCCGAACAGCTTCTCCCCCAACGGCTGGACGGTGACCGCGTTCCAGGCGGCCTGGTCGTCGATCCACTCGACACGCCACCTCGACGGCGCCGCCCACCTGGAGGCGGCGCTCCAGACAGCGGTCGCGATCGGCGACGACACCGACACCGTCGCGGCGATCGCCGGGGCGCTGCTCGGCGCCCGCTACGGCGCCTCCGCCATCCCGGTGCAGTGGGCCGACGCCGTCCACGGCTGGCCCGGCCTCCGTGGGGACGATCTGCGTCGCCTCGCCCTGGACACGGCGTTGGCCGGTCCTGTCACGATGGCGCGTTAAGCAGCGACAACCTCGACGAAGCCGTCAAGGCCCGCGAAGTCCTCGACGTTGCGGGTGATCACCGCTGCGCCACAAGATGCCGCCGTGGCCGCGATCATGAGGTCAATCGCTCGTCCGCGAACCTCTCGCCCACGAGCGAGCACCAGCGCGCAGATGGTCTCGTAGGCGGTGGCCGCTGCATCGTCGAACGGAATACCGGGGCCGAGCAACGCATGAAGACGGGTAACGCGCGCTTCTCGACGGGCTCGTTCGAGCGCTCCGCTTGCCTTGCTCACGCCGAATCCGAGTTCCGCCCAAGACAGCGATGACACCGCAACCTCGAACCCTGGATGCACGAGCGACTCCGCAACCAGAAGATTGGTGTCCAGGATCGCCTTCACTTGCCGGCCTCCCATGGGTCAACCGTATCGATGGCGGCGCGATCATCCGCAATCTCCTGGGCCCAGGCCACGTCGCTCCCGAGGTCCCGCAACAGCGCGTCAAGGTCCTCGCTTCGGACCCAGCGCGGCTCGTGGCGGGGGACGATCTCGGCAACCGGCTCTCCGTGGTCTGTGATCGTGTAGGTGGCTCCAGACTTCACCTCGCGCAGCATCCGGGTCGGGTTCTGGCGCAACTCGCCGACGCTGATCGTATTGGACATGTCGACCTCCTGTAGATAATTATCTACCCTGAGTCCGACGTCGTCCACCCCGGCAGACACGACCACTAGCCGGGGCACACTTTCCGCTCTCGTATCCATGCAAACCAACGTAGAACGCACCACTGACATTTCTTTGGGGCACGGCATCGCGACACACACCGGCACCCTAGGTGATTGACCATTCAACCATTGCGCTATCCTGGAGCAGAACCCTCGAAGACAGGAACGAACATGACCACCGCCGTGCGCAACCCCACTCAAGTCCCCGTCGCGCAGCCGATCGCGCAGCGCTGGAGCCCGCGCGCGTTCGATCCCATGTTCGATCTGTCCGCCGAGGACATCACCGCACTCGGCGAGGCCGCCCGCTGGGCGCCGTCGGCGGCAAACCTCCAGCCCACGCGCTTCATCGTCGCCCGCCGCGGCACCGCGACGTTCGAGACCATCGTCGGCACCCTCGCCGGGTTCAACCGCGAGTGGGCCCCGAACGCGTCGGCGCTGATCGTCGCCGTCGCCGAGACCACGCGCGAGGGCAAGCCGATGCGCTGGGCGGAGTACGACCTCGGCCAGGCCGTCGCGCACCTCAGCATCGAGGCCACCCACCGCGGGCTGATCACCCACCAGATGGGCGGCTTCGACGCCGACGCGCTGCGCTCGGCGTTCCTCCTGGCCGAGGGCCTGACGCCCGTCGCGATC
>CAYVWO010000295.1:2408-3650 GCA_964455495.1 uncultured Tessaracoccus sp. | reverse complement strand
CTCTACCCTCGCAAGGGAGTCTCCGACCTCGCCAGGATGACCCCCGAGAGCGTCACCGAGAAGTACCTGGTGCCGCCAACCAGGTATCCGGAACTGGCGGCCCTGGTGGGGGAGACGAGCGACAACCTGCCGGGGGTCCCGGGCGTGGGGCCCAAGACCGCCGCCAAATGGCTCACCCAGTTCGATGGGCTGGAGAACCTGCTCGCCCGCGCCGAACAGGTGCCGGGGAAGGTGGGGGATTCTTTCCGCGCCCACCTCGACGACGTCGTGCGCAACCGGCGGCTGAACCGGTTGCTGCGCGATCTGACCCTCGACCTCACGATCGCCGAGACGGCGCGCCAGGACTGGGACCGCGAGCGGGTGCACACCCTCTTCGACGCGCTCGAGTTCCGGGTGCTGCGCGAGCGGCTCCTCGAGCTTGCCCCCGCCGAGCCCGTGGCGACCTCCTCGTTCGAGGTCTCGGGGGAGCGGCTGGCCGCGGACGATGTCGCGGGATGGCTGGACGCGCACGCTGGCGCGCTGACCGCCGCCGAGTTCGTCGGCCACTGGGGGAGCGGCACGGGCGACGTCACCGGCGTCGCGCTGGCGGCCGCCGACGGCGCCGGAGCCTACATCGACACAGCCGACCTGACCCCCGCGGCTGACGCGGCGCTCGCTGCCTGGTTGGCCGACCCTGCCCGGGCGAAGGCGGTGCACGGGGCGAAGGGGCCGACACTTGCCTGCTGGGCGCGCGGTTGGGACCTCGTCGGCGTGACCCGCGACACGCTGCTTGCCGCGTACTTGCTGCGGCCGGACCAGCGCACCTACGACCTGGCGGACCTCTCCGTCCGCTACCTCCACCGCGACCTGGCGGCGGCGCCGACGGCGGCCGATGACGCGCAGGCCGCGTTCTCGTTCGAGGAGGAGGCCGACGAGGGCGTCGACGCGGCCCTCCTGCGTGCCCGGGCCGTCTTCGACCTCGCCGAGGCGCTTGAGACGCAGTTGGCCGAGCGCAACGCCGCCGCGCTGCTCAGCGAGGTGGAGCTGCCGCTGCAGCGCACCCTCGCGCGGATGGAGCAGGTCGGCGTCGCCGTCGACCTCGGGCGCCTGACCGCGCTGCGCGACGAGTTCGACACGTCCGTAGCCGCCGCGCAGCAGGCCGCCTACGACGTGCTGGGCCACGAGGTGAACCTCGGCTCGCCCAAGCAACTCCAAGGCGTGCTGTTCGACGAGCTGGACATGCCGAAGACGCGCAGGACGAAG
>CAYVWO010000295.1:0-2398 GCA_964455495.1 uncultured Tessaracoccus sp. | reverse complement strand
GAAGTCGGGCTACACCACCGACGCGGAGGCCCTCGAGGGGCTGTTCGAGAAGACCGGGCACCCGTTCCTCGGGCACCTGCTCGCGCACCGCGACGCCATCCGGCTGCGCCAGACGGTCGACGGGCTGCTCGCCGCGGTCGCGCCGGGCGGGCGGATCCACACCACCTACGTGCAGACGATCGCGGCGACGGGGCGGCTGTCGTCGACGGACCCGAACCTGCAGAACATCCCGATCCGCACCTCGGTCGGCAGGCAGATCCGCTCGGCCTTCGTCCCCGGCGAGGGCTTCGAGGCGCTGATGTCGGCCGACTATTCGCAGATCGAGATGCGGATCATGGCGCACGCCAGCGGCGACGCCGGGCTGATCGAGGCGTTCCACTCCGGCCGCGACTTCCACAACGAGACCGCGGCGATCGTCTTCGGGGTCGGGCCCGAGGCCGTCACGGGCGAGATGCGCGCCAAGATCAAGGCGATGAACTACGGCCTCGCCTACGGGTTGAGCGCGTTCGGGCTCTCGAACCAGTTGAAGATCAGCGTCGGAGAGGCCCGCGACCTGATGGACGCCTACTTCGCCCGCGTGGGAGGCGTGCGCGACTACCTGGCGGGCGTCGTCGAGGAGGCGCGCCGCCGCGGCTACACCGAGACCATGCTCGGCCGTCGCCGCTACCTGCCCGACCTGACGACGACGAACCGCCAGCGCCGCGAGATGGCCGAACGCGCCGCGCTGAACTCCCCCATCCAGGGCTCCGCGGCCGACGTCATCAAGGTCGCCATGGTCCGGCTCGCCGACGCGCTCGCGGAGGCGGGCCTCAAGAGCCGGATCCTGCTCCAGGTGCACGACGAGCTCGTCCTCGAGCTGGCCCCCGGCGAGCGGGAGCAGGTCACCGAGCTGGTCACGCGCCACATGGCGGGTGCCTTCGACCTCGCGGTCCCGCTCGACGTCTCCGTCGGCGTCGGCGACACCTGGCAGTCCGCCGCCCACTGACCCTCGCTGGGCCGGGCCGAAGGAGCGAAGTGCCCTAACCGCTCGTTGAGCCGCGCCGTTTGGCCGCTTGTTGAGCCAGGCGCGTCGACGAAGTCGACCCCGTCTGCGCCGAAGCGTCTGGCGCCCGGTCCATGGACCTTCCTCAGGACTGCCTGGCGTCGGCTCGCGCTCGGCGCGGCAACCGTGGTCCAGACAGTCCCCGCGGCCACGGTAAGCGGGGCAGGTCGCGGAACTCGTTTGCCGGGCCGTCTACTGGCTTGCCGCCTTTCAGGCCTCTGAACCGGCGGTCAGGCTCAACCGGCGTCGATCGGGGTGCCGTGGAAGAAGATCCGCGACTCCCAGTCCTCCGTCGACTTGTTGAAGTCCCAGCAGATGATGATCAGGAGCTGGGGGTCGCCGGCGAAGTCGACCATGACGTCGGAGTCCGGGTCGTAGTCCTTCACCCAGACCTTGGTGGCGCCGGTGAACTCGTAGCACTGGACCTTGCCCTTCGCGCTGGTCAGCCGGATGATGTCGCCGGGCTGGAGCGCGGGACCGTCGTCATCGGAGTACATCTCGTTGCCGAGCGCGCCCCCGTTGCGGTAGGTGTGGACGCTGATCACGACCTTGCCCGCGTCGCTTCCAGGCTTCGGGCCGGCGTTCCACCACGAGGCGGTGTGCGAGAGGTCCTTGGGTGGGGCGGCGATGTTGCCGTTCTCGTCGACGTTCAGCGACATGATCGGATACTCGGTGTCGAAGCCCTCCATCGTGAACGACGTCGGCACGAAGCCCTTCGTCGCGGTCGTGCACTCGCCGGCCGACGGCAGGGGATCGGGGCTTCGGGTGAGTTGTGGGGACGGCGTCGCGGACGGCGACCCTAGGGGGGGCAGGGGCGCGCCCTGGAGGAACAGCATCCAGCCGCCGACGCCGATGAGCGCGACGGCGAGCAGCGCCGCCAGCGTCAGGAGGACGGGGCGGACGTACGGGTTCTTGCGCGGTGCGGCGGCATGGCTCACGGGGGCAAGCTTAGGCGGGCGCCCCGCGGCGGCAGCAATCCTCGGCCCGTTTGACCCCCGTCGGCCCGCACGGGTAGTCTGACCAGGCACTGTGGCCTGCAATCCCTCAGACGGAGCAGGGAGTGCGCTCATGAGGGCCAAGTGCGACAACAGAAATCCAATCGGAGCCCTACTACATGACCTCCTCTCCTGAGGCGTCGACTGTCGCAGTCGACGACATTGGCACTCCCGAGGCCTTCCTGGCCGCGGTCGACGCCACCATCAAGTACTTCAACGACGGCGACATCGTGTCCGGCACCGTCGTCAAGGTCGACCGGGACGAAGTCCTGCTCGACATCGGTTACAAGACCGAAGGCGTCATTCCCTCGAAGGAACTGTCCATCAAGCACGACGTCGACCCGTTCGACGTCGTCCAAGT
>CAYVWO010000294.1:0-3670 GCA_964455495.1 uncultured Tessaracoccus sp. | reverse complement strand
GCGCCGCCGCCGACAGCTCGGGGCCGAGCCACTCGTCGAGCCGCGCCAGGAGCGCGTCGTCGCCCACGTCCGGCCACGGGTCGCCGAGGGCGCGGCGGAGGAGCGCGAGCCTGCGACGGAGCCGGTCCGCCTCCTCCGACCAGCCGATCAACCCCAGCCCGCGCTCCAGGATCAGTCCCCGCACCGCGCCCGGCCCGAGCTCGCGCGCGGACACGGGCGTCGAGGACAGCTCGATCGCGCCGAGCGCCGCGACCCGGCGGGCGCGGAGCCTGCCGTCGGCCACCTCGCCGCGGACCTCGTCGACGAGGAGGTGGTCGGCCAGGCGCGCGGTGGCCTCGTCGATGGGGGCGGCGGACTGGATCACGGCGCCGGTGCCCGCCGCGGACCTGCCCTCGGCTCGCGTCACCTCGGCCACCGCGAGCCATTCGTGGCCCGCGAGCTCCGGCGGCGCCGCGGCCCTCGTGCCCGAGGCGAGCAGGTAGACATCCCCTGCCTTGCGGGCCACGCGCTCGGGAAAGGCCAGGACGACGACGGCGCCTGGCGACGCGGCAGAGCCGACTCGATCGAGCGATGACGCGGGCGCCTTGCGCTCCTGTCGGCCCGCGTCGTCCCAGGGGGAGTCGGCGCCAGACCCCGTAGGCGCGAGGCGTTCCAGCCGGTCGGCCTCCGCCTTCCAGCGTCGCGCCTCCGGGGAGCCCGACCGACGAAGCACCGCGACCTCGCGTGCGAGGTCACCCGAGACCCCCGCCTCCACAGCGGCGACGACCTCGGCCGCGACGCGCGCGCCGACCAGGGGCGCGCCGTCGACCAGGGCGCGCGCCCAGCGGGGCGCCGCGGGGATCTCGGCGAGCCGCCGGCCCGAGTTCGTCGCGCGGCCTTCCTCGTCGACGGCGCCGAGCGACCGGAGCACGGCCTCGTCGCCCTGTACCGACGCGGCGGGCAACGGGGACGGCAAGCGAAGCGACTCGCCGCGCGGGGAGCCCCACGCGGCCAACGTCAGCAGCGCTCCGGTGAGGTCCGCCGCCTGCGACTCGGGCGTGGCCTGCGGCCTGAGCCCGAGGTAGGTCTGCTCGTCGTAGCAGCGCCACACCACGCCCGGGCCTTGGCGGGCGGCGCGGCCCGCGCGCTGGTCGGCCGACGACCGGGCGCAGCGAACCGTGACGAGACCGGACATGCCGCGGGCGGCGTCGCGGCGCGGCTCGCGCGACAGCCCGGCGTCCACGACGACGGACACCCCGTTGACCGTGACCGACGACTCGGCCAGGTTCGTGGACACGACGACGCGCGGCCGATCCCCGGGGCGGCGGCCGGCGATCGCCCTGTCCTGCTCGCGCGCCCCGACCTGCCCGTGTAGCTCGAGGACCTCCGCTGCGACCCGCCCGCGGAGTTTGTCGGCGACCGCCCGCACCTCCCGCGCGCCGGGGAGGAAGACGAGGACGTCGCCGTCGCCCGGCCGGTCGGCGAACGCCCCGGCGGCAACCCCGGCCACATGGTGGAGGAAGTCCCGGGAGACGCCGCGCGCGTCCAAGGGCGCGGGACCCGGGGCGAAGCGCGCCTCCAGCGGGTGCGGCACGGCGGGCACGCCGACCACGGGCGCGGGGGAGGCCCCGCCCAGCAGGAGGGCGAGGCCTGCGGCGTCCGCGGTGGCCGACATCGCGACTACGGCGAGATCGTCGCGCAGCTCCCGGACCTCGCCGAGCAGGCCGACGAGCAGGTCCGTGTCGAGGCCTCGCTCGTGCACCTCGTCGAGGACCACCGCGCCTACCCCGTCGAGGCTCGGGTCCCGCAGCAGCCGACGCAGCAGCACCCCCGGGGTGACCATCTCGACGCGCGCGTGCCGGGCGACGACGCGCTCGCCGCGCACCGTGAAGCCGACGAGGTCGCTGACGGCGGTGCCCGTCAGGTGGGCGAGTCGCCGCGCCGCAGCCCGCGCGGCCACCCGGCGCGGCTGGGTGACGACGACCCTGCCGTCCACGACGCCCGCGACGATCGCGGGGGCCAGCGTCGTCTTGCCCGTTCCCGGAGGCGCCTCGACGACGGCGACCCGACTCCCCGAGACCGCGCGCGCAAGCGCGGACGAGGCCTCGGCGAAGGGCAGGCCGCAGCCGTCGGCGACGAGCTCGGAGAGGGTGGGCACGGCGTCAGGGACTCGCCCTAGCGAATGCCGGATGTCGTCAGGCCCTGCACCAGGTAGCGCTGTAGGAAGAGGAACACCACGAGCATGGGCGCGACGGCGACGAGCGTCCCCATGAACAGCTCGGGGTAGCGCACGCCCTGGCTGGTCATGAACTGGCTGAGCGCCACCTGGATGGTGCGGGTGGCGTCGCGGCCGATCAGCGACGGCCACAGGAACGCGTTCCAGCTGCCGATCAGGACAATGGTGCCGACGGCGGCGATGATGCCCTGCGAGTTGGGCGCCACGACGCGCCAGAAGACGCCCCACTGGTTGCAGCCGTCGATCAGGGCGGCGTCCTCGAGTTCGATGGGGAAGTCGAGGAAGAACTGCCGGAACAGGTAGGTGGCGAAGGCGGAGAACATGCCGGGGATGACGAGGCCGCGGAAGCTGTCGATCCAACCCAGCTGCGCGGTGACGATGAACATCGGCACGAAGATCGCCGCGGCGGGCACCATCAGCGTGAACACCGTGACGGCGAGCAGGGCGCGGGCGAGGCGGTGCGTGTAGCGGGCCAGCGCGTACCCCGCCATCAGGCTGACGAACACGGTGCCGCCGGTCTGCAGGAGGGCCATGATCGCCGAGTTCAGCAGCGCACGCCCGATGCCGATGGAGTCGTTGGCGAGAAGCGACTCCAGGTTGGTGAGGTTCAGCTGGTCGGGCAGCCACTGCCAGCGCGCCGCCGTGATGTTCGCGTTCGTCGAGAAGGCGTTGCGCACGATGATGTAGAGCGGGAGCAGGAAGAACAGCGCGAGCGCGGAGAGCAGCCCGTAGCGCAGCCCGGTGGCGAGCCGTGAGGATCTCATCGCGCCGTCCTCTCGCCGCGGTTCAGCAGCCAGTTCTGCGTGACGCCGAAGAAGACGATCAGCGCGGTCAGGATCATCGTTCCGGCGCCGCCCACGCCCAGGTCCTGCTGGCCGCCGCCCAGCGCGATCAGGTAGAGGTGCACGAGCGGCGGGCGCCCGTAGGGCGGGTAGGTTCCGATCGCGCCAAGCATGTTGTAGAACTCGTCGAACGCCTGGAACGCGTTGATCAGCAGCAGCATGATCACGGCCGCGGACGCGGCCTTCAATTGGGGGAGGGTGATCCAGCGGAGCAGCCGCCAGCCGGCCGCGCCGTCGAGAGCCGCGGCCTCGTAGGTCTCCTGCGGGATCTTGTTCAGGCCGGCGATGAGCAGGATCATGTAGAAGCCCACCTGGAGCCACAGCCGCACGCTGACCAGCGCCACCCAGTACAGGTTGTTGCCGCCGCCGAGCCAGTTGACGGGCTCCATGCCCAGCGAGCGCAGGAACGAGTTGATCATGCCGAAGCGCGTGCCCGAGAAGAACCCGAAGCGCCAGATGGTGGCGGCGATCACGTAGGAGACCGCCGTCGGGATGAAGAACACTGAGCGGAAGAACGCCTGGCCCCACCTCAACCCGTTGAGCAGCAGGGCGAGGCCCAGCGAGCACACGTAGGTGAGAGGGACGATGAAGACCGCGAACACCACGAACACGA
>CAYVWO010000293.1:0-3678 GCA_964455495.1 uncultured Tessaracoccus sp. | reverse complement strand
CGTCCCATTTGGGCTGATGGTGCTCCTCAACGAGCCGGTCAACCTCATCCCTGACCACCGGCGTGAGCTGTTCGAGTCGACTCTCCAGCTGATTGCGAGCACTCTTGGCATCGAAGCCCGGTACCGGTGCCATCCCAGTGTCTTCTGAGAGGCCCACGAGCAGGGTCCCACCCGAAGTGTTGGAGAACGCGCTGAGTGTCTTGAGGATGTCCTTGCCGACGCCAGACTTCACCTCGACGCTTTGGCCATCGGTTCCGATGACGCGCAGCTCATTGACGATTCTGGACAGCGTCTCGGGGTCGACAGCAGTACCTCCCACCTACTTCCCACATAACATAACACACTGGGAAGTAGGTGGGAGGTAAGTGTGATGGCCGCCTCAGTAGCCCAGCATGTCCTTCCGGACGGGGAGCCAGGCGATGGCGTCGCGGACGGCCTCCTGCTCGCTCAGCTTGGCCTCCCAGCCGAGGACGTCGCGGGCCTTCGACGACACCGTGTAGACGCCGGCGACGTCGCCCGGGCGGGGCGGGCCGAAGGTCACCTTCAGCGGGTCTCCGGAGATGGCCTCGAACGACGCCGCAAGCTCCTTGACCGTCACGCCGTTGCCCGTGCCGATGTTGAACACCTGGTACGGGCCGGCCTCGGTGGCCTTGTCGAAGCCCTCGATGGCGGCCACGTGCGCCTTGGCCAGGTCCCACACGTGGATGAAGTCGCGGATGCCCGAGCCGTCGCGGGTGGGCCACTCGACGCCGGTGACGGTGAACGTCTCGCCCTTCTCCCACGCCTCCAGCAGTTTCGCGAGCACGTGCGACGGCTTCTCCAGCTGCTGACCGGAGCGCAGCTGCGGGTCCGTGCCGATGGGGTTGAAGTAGCGCAGCGACAGCACCTTCACCGCGCTCGCCCTAGTGAAGTCCTCCAGGATCAGTTCGACCATGAACTTCGTGCGCGCGTACGGCGAGCCCGGATGCAGCGGCGACTCCTCTGTCACGACGAAGTTCTCGTCGGGCGCGTAGATCGACGCCGACGAGCTGAACAGGAACCGAGGCACGTTGTTGCGCTCCAGCGCGTTCAGCAGCGTGACGGTCTTCGAGACGTTGTTCTCGTAGTAGCCGAGCGGGTCGGAGACGGACTCGGGAACCACGATCTTCGCGGCGCAGTGCACGACGGCGTCGATCTGGTGCTCGGCGAAGATGCGGTCGAGAAGCGCGTCGTCGGCGATGTCGCCGGCGTAGAGGACGCGGTCGTCGACGAACTCCCGCCGGCCGGTGGAGAAGTCGTCGAGGATGACGACCTGGTGGCCCGCATCCTCGCAGGCCGACGCCACTGTGCTTCCGATGTACCCGGCTCCGCCGGTGATGAGGACGAGCATCTGCTTCCTTCTCTCGAGGTCGATTCTCATCCTAGGTCCATGAACCGGGCGCGAGAACCTTTCGACGCGCGCCTGCGCGCTTCGCGCTTTGGCACGGCTCAAGGTGCGTTGCTACCTTTCGGCGCGGGCGCGCGCTTCGCTTGCGGCCCGGCTCAAGGAGCGTAGGGGGCTCAACCAGTTGGATTACCAGCCGCGGGCGCGCCACTCTCTCAGGCGCGGGCGCTCGGCGCCGATGGTCGTCGAGTCGCCGTGGCCGGGGTGGACGACGGTGTCGTCGGGCAGCGCGAACAGGCGGGCCTCGATCGAGGCGAGGATGCCGTCGAAGCTCGAGTACGGCCAGCGCGTCGCGCCCGGGCCGCCGGGGAACAGCGTGTCGCCGGTGAAGACCGCGCCGAGGGCATCGACGAGGAGCGACGTCGAGCCCGGCGTGTGGCCGGGGGTGTGCATCGCGACCAGCTCGACCCCGGCGACGGGGAACCGATCGCCGTCGCTCAAGGCGTCGAACGGGGCGTCGCCCAGCTCGGCTTCCCAGAGGAAGTGGTCGGCGGGGTTCATCCGCGCGACCCCGCCGTGGCGCGCCGCGAACAGCGCAGCCTCCCGGACGTGGTCCCAGTGTCCGTGCGTGATCAGCACGGCGACGACGCGACGGTCGCCCACCGCGGCGTCGACGGCGTCGGCCCCGTGCGCCGGGTCGATCACGACGACCTCCGCGTCGTCGCCGACCAACCACGTGTTGTTCTCGTGGACCGGCGGCCCGGCGGGGTCGGCATTGCCTGCGGTCAGCACCTTCTCGATTCGCGCGCTCATGACTCCGAGGCTAGTGGCCCGTCGCCTGAGGCCCCAAGGCCGCCAGCCACCACTGCGGCTGCTTCCGTCGGAAGATCGCCGCACAGCCCGGTACTGCGGTTGCGTGTGTCCGCATACGGATGTTGGCAACCGCAGTAGCACCGATCCGGCGCAAAAACAGACAGAAGCAACCGCAGTAGCACCGACCCGGCGCAAAAACAGACGGAAGCGACCGCAGTACCGCCGATCCGGCGCAAAGGCCGACGGAAACGACCGCGGTGTTCGTCGTCCCGGCGTCTTGAGTTCCTAAGGCGCGACAGACCATTAGTGCCCGCCTGGCGTTCCGTACTCGCGATTATCCTTCGGATATGAAGCGTAGGCGGAACGTCCTTGCGCGGGTGCTGTGCGCCGTCGCGCTGGCGCTGGCCCCCGTCGTTGCGTTGTCGACGACTCCGGCGTCCGCCATCACCGGGCTGATGGTGCTGGGGATGCTGCCGACGCTCACCGCGGCCGCGGCCGGGACGCGGGCCCTGCTCGCAGCCGGCGGGGCGAGCGTCGTCGTCGCCTTCGTCGCCACCCTGACGACCAGCTCGGGGCCGCTCCTTCCACTGATCGGCACGGCGCTCGTCGTCGCCCTGGCGTTCGCCACAGGGGCGTTGTCGCCGCACGGGCTCCACCCCGTCGGCGCGGCGACGATCGCGTTCGCCGCCTACGTGCTCGTCGACCCATCGCGCGTGCTCCACACCCTCGGCGCGCACCTGTCGCCGCTCCTCGCCGCCGCGGTGCTCGCGGGACTCGTCCTCGCGGCCGTCGGCTGGGTCTGCGCCGTCGCCGCCACGCTGTTGCGCGGCGTCACGCTCCCATCGACGGCGGTGCCGACCACGCTGCCCTACGGGCTGCTCCTCGCAGCACTCTGCGGCGCCTTCGCCCTGGTGTGCCTAGTCTGGTTCCGCGGCACGAACTCGTGGTGGTCGGTCATGACGATCGCGATGATCCTGCAGCCGACCCGCGCCGACACCGCCTCGAAGATCCATGGCCGCATGGCGGGCACCGTCCTCGGCGGCACGGCGGCCGCCGTCCTCGCGGTGCTCGTCCCCGCGGAGGCCGCGACGACGCTGCTCGGCCTCGCGGCGACGCTCCTGTCGGTGCCGCTCCTCCTGGCGGGCGCGGCCTACTGGAAGTACACGACGGCCGCGACCATGTCGGTCATCCTTCTCACCTTCGACCGCAGCACGCTGCTCGTCGGCGACGTCCAGCGGATCCTGATCACGCTCGTGGCCGCCGCCGTCACCGCCGCGGCCGTGTGGGCCGCGTCGCGCGTGGCTAGCGCTGGGGCGTCGCGGACTGACGGCGCAGCAGTTCCGTATCCTTTCCTGAGCGGATCGTGTACGTACCGCCGCGGAAAGTGCAGCGCCGCGCGGTCACCTTGCACAATCGTGCAAATGACTTGCAAGGACGTGCAATGAGCGATTGGCTAGTGGCTACAACGGCGATCTGCCGTGAGTAGGCGCGTCCACATCGGA
>CAYVWO010000292.1:0-3687 GCA_964455495.1 uncultured Tessaracoccus sp. | reverse complement strand
GAAGAACCACGACGCGATGGTCAGCGTCGTCGCGCCGACGAAGATCTTGTCGATGAAGTACTCGAACAGCAGTTCCCTGGTCTCGCGGGTGTCCATCGTCGCGTGGGCGAAGCGCTGGTAGAACGCCCCGATCGACGCCTCGTCCTCGAACAGCGTGGCCTTGATGTGCTCGGCCTGGATCGCGGCGTCCAGCTCCGTCTTCTGTCGCTCCAGCGCCGCCATCGCCTCGGCCGTGGTCTCGTTCATGATGCCCATGGCGATGGCCTTGACGAAGTTGCCCAGCTTGCCCTCAACATCGCGTCTACGGGCCTCCAGGGCCTCCAGGACGTCCCTACCGCGCTCGTGGGTCTCCCGGTAGTGGTGAGCCATGTCGACCGCCAGAGAGGCCAGCATCTCGGTGTCGTCGAGGAAGGACTCGACGACCTCGACCACGCGCTGCTCGATGTCGTCCTTCCGCACCCCCTTGGCTGCGCACTTCTTCTTGCGCTGGTTCAGGCAGTAGTAGTACCGATACTTCCGGCCAGTCTTCGACGTGCCCGAGACACCTTCCATCGAAGCGCCGCAGCGCTCGCAGAAGAGCCGACCGGTCAGCCAGTAGTCCGGCGCCTCGTCGCCCATCGCGGCCAGCTCCGCCTTCGTCTTCGCGCCACGGCGCTTGTTTACCGCGAACATCTTCTGGACCTGCTCGAACATCTCGTCGCCGACGATCTGCGGCATCCCGCCTGGGACCACGTGCCCGGCGTAGGAGTACTCGCCGATGTAGGCCCGGTTCTTCAGCATCTTGTTCAGCGTCTTGGGGGAGAACGTTAACCCGTTGGTCGTGCGGACGCCGGCAGCGTTCACCTCGTCGCAGATGCGCTGCATCGACTTGCCGGCGGCATAGTCGGCGAACATCTGCTCGACCACCGGGGCGTTCTGCGGGTCCAGCTCGTAGCGCTTGTCAGCGCCGATGGCGAAGCCGAAGATCTTCCTGCCGTTGGCCAAGGCCTTCTCGGCGTTGAAGTGGACCCCGCGGCGGATGTTCGCCGAGAGCTGCCTGGAGTAGTACTCGGCAAAGGCATCGCTGAGCCCCTCGACCAAGATCGAGTCGGGGTCATCGGTGGGGGAGAAGCCTTCGATGTAGTGCAGCTTGGCGCCGGCCATGCGGATCGCGTTCTTGACCTTCAGCAGGTCCATCCGGTCGCGGCCCAGGCGGTCGTTCTTCCAGACCGCCACGTAGGAAGGACGGATGCTCGGCAGCTCGCGCAGCATCAGCTGGAACTCGGGTCGTTCAGTGTTGGTGCCGGTCTTGGCCGCGTCGGCATACTCCCGGACTACTTGGAGCCCCTGAGCCTTGGCCCAGCGGTGGACCAGCTCACGCTGCTGCTCGATGCTGGCCTCGTTCTGGGAGGCCGACGAGTAGCGGTAGTAGCCCACGACCAGCCCGTTGTCGTTGTAGGCAGGAGCACCTCGTCGTGCCATCACACGTGCCTCTCCAACGCCCGGTACAGCGTCTGTCGGCTCACGCCGAGCGAGCGGGCAACCGCGGTGACGCTCTCGCCAGCCTCGATGGCCTTGCGTGCCAGCCGGACCTGTTCGGGGGAGAGCTTCGGCTTGGGGCCGGCCACCCGGCCCTCGGCCCGGGCGTGCGCCACACCGTCCTTGGTGCGCTCGATCAGCAGGTCCCGCTCGAACTCGGCCAGCCCGGACATGAACGTCACCATCAGCTTGCCCTCCTTCGTGCGGGTGTCCAGCTCGGGCTTCAGCACGATCACCGCGACGTCCTGCTGGGCCAGCTTCTCGATGGTCCGCAGGGTGTCCAGCGCGGTTCTGCCAAGTCGGTCGAGCCGGGTGACCACCAGCACGTCGTCGTCGCGCATGTAGTCCAGGGCGGCTTTCAGGCCGGGCCTGGAGGCCCGTGCACCGCTCAGGACGTCCTCGAACACCCGGGCGCACCCGGCGGCCTCCAGAGCCTGGCGCTGGGTCTCCAGAGACTCACCCTGGCGCTTGGTGCTGACGCGGGCGTAGCCAACCTTCATGGGTGGATCACCAGATGTCGCGCTTGGCGTTGTTGTGGCGCTTGCACAACATCTGGCAGTTGGCCTCGATCGTCTTGCCACCCTTCGACCATGGCTGCACGTGGTCGCCGTCCATCTCCGCGAGCTGCCAGATCCGCGTCCCCTGATCGTTGCGCTCCTCGGGGTACTTCTCGCAGTCGGGGCAGTTCGACACTCCACGACTCTGGCTGTCCTTGGTCTGCTGGTTGTAGACCCGCTTCTTGGTCGGGTTGTCGAACTGCCGGAGGTTCAGCAGCCGGCCGTCGGTCTCACCGCCCAGCACGAACTCGACCACCCCGCGCTCGCCGTTCACCTCGTCGTCGTTCACCAGCTCAATGCAGCGTGCCTCGAAGGCCACCGGGTCGGTCACGGCGTGGCGGTAGGACCTCCACAGCCGGTCCCAGTCCTGCTGCGCCAAACCCAGCCGCTTGTGCCCACCGGTCGGGAACAGCGTCTCGGCCCAGCCGATCACCGTGTTCATGTGAGCCTCGACCTCCGCCACGTGCCGAGCATCCCCGCGGTGGGCGTCCATGAAGCCGTTGAGCCGTGCCTTGAACTCCTCCGAGGTTTCCGTCGTGCCCACAGCCGACACCCAGTCCAGGGCACGCTCCAGCACGAGCTGGCGCTTGGCGTCGGCCCTGTTGAGCGGCAACCACTCCATCCACCACTCGAGCTGCTTGTTGTTGTTGACCTTGCTGCACAGTTCCTTGGCCGCGGTCACGAACGGACCGGCGTACACCGCGTTGCGCAGCTCCTGGGACGTGAGGGGCACGCCGGCGATGTTGATCGTCTCGAACCACCGCGTGATCTCGGTCTCGGTGCCCTCGCACACGTAGACCAACAGCCTGGTGTCCAGGATCTTGTCCTTGATCGCGGGGTCGAGGCTCGACCAGCGCTTCTCGTAGCCCTCGACCAACACCGAGAACTGGCCCTCCATGTAGCGCCCCAGCGCCGTGATGCGCTGCTGCCCGTCCAGGACCTCGTAGGGGTGCGCTGCCTTCGAGGGGTCGTGCGCGAAGTACAACAGGCCCAGGGGGTAACCCTTGAGCACCGAGTCGATGACGGCCACCTCCTTGGCACCGCCGTCCAAGCCGTACAAGCCCTTCTCGTCGGTGCCGTCCCACGCGAAGCCCTCAAGAATCTCGCGGACGGTGGGGTGGATCAGATCGGTCTTCATGGGCTAATCCTCTTCGGGGCGTCGGTGACGGATCAAGATGCGCGCATACGTTCCCTGGAGAGCGCCAGTCTCATCGACAAACGCTCCACGCCTGTTGAGATCATTGGCCTTGGGGATGTCCATTGCTGTGTACTCACGGGTCTTCAGCCCGTAATCGTTCCCCCTGTCGGTGATACCCAAGATCTCGAACTGCTCCGGGTTGTACTTGTCCAAGATCGAGATCGGTACCACCATGTTTGCTTCCCAATCAGACGGGATCGCCTCTGTGTAGCTCACCTCGATGGCGTCATAGTTGTCGTACCTCGGGTAGCCACGCTCGCGGATTTCCTTCTTCGCCCTGCGCTTGGTTCGGTTGCGCTCCATCGGGTCAAGATCGAGCCACTCGTGACGCTTACCATGCTCGATATTCGTGAACCATCGAACCCCTTTGACCCGGATGTACTTAGCCTCGTGCTTTCATGACGGTGGGTGGAC
>CAYVWO010000291.1:0-3695 GCA_964455495.1 uncultured Tessaracoccus sp. | reverse complement strand
CAGCACCGCTGGTACACCACCGGCGGGCTGGGGGTGGCGTACCTCAAGGGCATGGACGTGCGCTGGTACAACCTCGGCCCCCGCCGCCACACCGCCGGCGAGATCACCATCGCCGGCAACCGGCTCGCCGGGCCGCGGTTCCGGATCTGCGAGGCCTGCGGCCACCTCGACCGCACCGGGCTGGCCAACAAGCGCGACGAGCACCGGCCCTGGTGCAAGCACCGCCACAGCCACGAGGAGCACACCCGCTCCGTGCTGCTCACCCGCAAGCTCACCACCGAGGGCGTCGTACTCACCCTGCCGCAGGGCATCGCGTTCGGCGACGACGTGTTCGCCGTGCCCAGCCTCACCGCGGCCGTCCTGCTCGGGCTGCGGGAGAACTACGGCGGCGCGCCAGATCACCTCGACGTTGCGTTCATCAAGGACCCGCTGCTCGACAACCGCGACGCCCTTCTCCTGCACGATCTCGTCCCCGGCGGCACCGGCTACCTGGCCGAGCTCGGCGACCCGCGCGAGCTGTGGCAGGTGCTGACCGGCGCCCTGGAGCGGGTCAAGGACTGCGCCTGCGCCGACGAGGGGCGCCTGTCCTGCCACCGCTGCCTGCTGCCGTTCGCCGCGCCCCACAACCGCGAGGTCACCTCCCGGGTCGCCGCCGAGCGGCACCTGCGGACGCTGCTGGGGATCGACGGCGGAGAGCCCCCGCTGGTGCCGTCGTGGTCCGTCACGCAGGCCCCGCCGCCCCCGGATCCGACGGGGGAGTCGTGGCTGGAGGAGCGGTTCCGCGCCGCGTTCCTGCGGCTGGCGGCCAAGCTGGGCGGCACCGTCAAGCAGACCCCGAGCATCTCCGGCAGCAACATCATCACCGTCTCCCTCGGCAGCCGCACCTTCCGGCTCCGGCCCCAGGTGCACGTCGCCAACTCCAAGCCCGATTTCGTGCTCTCCAGCGAGGGCCTGCCCGACGTCGCGATCTTCACCGACGGCTGGCAGTTCCACGCCGCGCCCAAGCACAACAACATCGCCGACGACGCCGCCAAGCGCCGCATCCTCCGCCAGGGCGGCACGCTCGTGCTGGCCGTCACCGCCCAGGACCTGGCCCTTGACGAGGCGGGCCCGGCGCCGGCGCCGCCGCCCTGGTTCAAGCCGCCCCTGGTGCAGCGGCTGAACGCCGAGCCCGCCATGCAGCACACCGCCGCCGCCCGCGAGGCCCTGCTCGGTGGGCCGTTGGCCTTCCTGGCCGGCTGGATGCAGCAGCCAGACCCCGACAACCTGGGGCGCTTCGCCCGCGCGGCCGTCGTGTCGGTCCTCGCCTCCGGGCAAACGCCCGGCGACGGCCCCGCGGAGCAGGCTGCCTTTAAGGCGCTGGCCCCGGCAGCCGACGCTCGCACCGCGATCTGGAGTCACTCCAGCCTCGCCGTCGCGGTCAGCGTCCCGGCCCCGGGCTCTGTCAGGCTCGCAGCTGTCCTCGACGACACCGTCGACCTCACTACACCCGAGGCCAAGGACGCCTGGCGGGAATGGCTGCGGCTGGCCAACGTCGCGGCGCTGCTTCCCGCGTCGATCGCCGCCTTCGAGGCCCGCTCGGCCGCATCGCCCCCGGCGGCGCCGGTGATGGACATCGTGCACGCCGGTGTGGGCCTCAGTGCGGAGTGGCAGCCCATCGTCGAGGAGCTTTCCGGGGAGCCCGCGGAGGCGCTGGACCTCATCGCCGCCCTGAGCGAGGCCGGGGTGGCCGCGCCGGACGCGGAGGTGGGCTATGAGCTCGACGGCGTGCCGTTCGATCTCGTCTGGACGAACGAGCGGATCGCGGTGAGGCTGGACCCCGCCCCGGTGCCCCCTCAGCAGGGGTGGCGCATCGTCGCACCCGACGCGGCCCTGATCGCGGCGGCATGGAAGGAGCAGCTCCGTGGCTGAGAGTGTGATCATCTACCCGAAGCAGGACAAGCTGGTGGACCCGTCCATCAAGCAGAAGGCCTACACCTTCCTGGAGAAGCTGGCGCAGGACGACAGCTCGCCCGGGCTGCACATCGAGCCGATCGCCAACGCAGCCGACCCGCGGGCCAGGACGGGCCGCGTCGACCTGCAGTACAGGGCGCTGCTGTTCAAGTTGACCACGCCGACGTCCACCGCCTACGTGGTGCATGGGATCTACAACCACGACGACGCCTACATGATGGCCGCGAAGGTGCAGTTGACCATCAACCCGATCAACGGGCTGCCGGAGTACAACGACGTCGATCGCCTCGAACCTGCCCCCACGTGGGCGCAACCCGTGGCCGCCGAGGCCGCGCCGGCGCCGAAGCCGCTCATCGCGTTCAGCGCCGCCGACCTCACCGTCTCCCTCGGCATCCCTCCGGCCACCGCCGAGCAGGCCGTCGCGCTGACCAGCAAGGACGCCATGCAGGCGTTCGCGCAGACGCTGCCGGAGTGGCAGGGCCTCGCGCTGCTGCTCCTGGCAGACGGGGAGCCCATCACCCAGATCCAGCAGGAACTGGAACTCCTCAACCGGCCCATGAGCCACGAGGAGGCCGCCACCCTGTTCGTCGAGCCCGAGCCGGTCAGCGACCAGGAACTCCTCGAGAGCTTCGACCAGCCCAGCGCCCAGATGGGCTTCGCCAAGCTCGCCGGCGCCGACGAGCTCCGGCGCGTCATCACCGGCGGCGACTTCTCCGCCTGGCGCGTGTTTCTCCACCCGCAACAGCGCACGTGGGTGCGGGGCAACTGGAAGGGGCCCTACCGGATCGCCGGCGGAGCCGGGACCGGCAAGACCGTCGTCGTGCTGCACCGGGCGCGGCGGTTGGCTGCCGAGGACCCCGGCGCACCCATCGTCGTCACGACGTTCACCACCAACCTAGCCGCCGAGCTCTCCCGAAGCCTCGAGCGTCTCGACCCTGATCTCCGCTTCGCCGACGCCCTCGGTGCGCCCGGCCTCCACGTCAAGGGCATCGACGCGCTCGCGCGGGCCGTGGTGCAGTCGGCGGGCGCGGACGTGAGCGAGGCCGTCGCGGCCGTGCTGGGCGTGGGGCGGACCGACATCGGGGGCCGGACCGACACCGACGCCGCCTGGCGCCAGGCCGTGCTGCGCGCCGGGGAGGACCTGGAGGAGAAGCTGCGCAAGCCCGCGTTCCTGGCGGCGGAGTACGAGATGGTGATCCTCCCGCACCGCATCACGCAACTGGCGGACTACCTGAAGGTGGCGCGGACGGGTCGCGGGGTGCGGCTGTCGCGGGCGGGGCGCAAGGCGGTGTGGGCCGTCGTCGAGGCCTACCGCGGGGCCGCTCGCGAGGCGGGGACGCTCGACTTCGCGGAGGCCGCCTCCATCGCGGCCGCCCACCTGGAGGCGACGGGGCAGCGGCCCGCCCGGCACGTGCTGGTCGACGAGGGGCAGGACTTCAAGCCCTGCCACTGGCAGCTGGTCCGGGCGCTGGCGGCCGAGGCTCCCAACGACATCTTCATCGCCGAGGACGCCCACCAGCGGATCTACGGGCAGAAGCTGATGCTCTCGGCGTACGGGATCCGGACGCAGGGACGGTCGCGGGGGTTGAAGCTCAACTACCGCACCACGGCGCAGAACCTGGCGTGGGCCGTCGGGGTGCTGACCGGGCAGGAGGTCGTCGACTCCGACGGCGAGGCGGAGACCATGGCCGGCTACCTGTCGGCGCGGACGGGCCCGAAGCCGGAGGTGCGGTCGTTCCCGA
>CAYVWO010000290.1:0-3697 GCA_964455495.1 uncultured Tessaracoccus sp. | reverse complement strand
CGGCGGGCGGGTTGGCGCGCAGCCGGGCCATGGCGTCCGCGATGAGGGACAGATCGGCGACCCGCACCGACAGCTGCGAGGTCGCCGTCAGGCCATGCGCTCGGGCGATGTCGTCGAGACGGTCGGCGAGCGTGCGGCCCTCCGCGCGTAGCTCCGCGACGATCCGCAACACGTTCACCGCGGCCGTGATGCCGTCCTTGTCCGGTACCGCGCGCGAGTCGCAGCAGTAGCCGATGGCCTCCTCGTATCCGAACGCCAGGTCGGGCACGCGGCCGATCCACTTGAACCCCGTCAGCGTCGTCTGATGGTTGCGGCCCGCCGCGGACGCCATCCGGCCGAGCAGCGTCGACGACACGATCGAGTTCGCAAACGTGCCGGGAACGCCGCGCCGGATGGCGTCGTCGCCCAGGATCGCGCCCAGCTCGTCGCCGGTCAGCATCCGCCACGCGCCGTCGACCACCGCGGCGACGGCGCAGCGATCGGCGTCGGGGTCGTTCGCGACGACGACGTCCGCGCCCTCCGCGTCCGCGAGGGCGAGCGCCAGGTCGATCGCGCCCTTCTCCTCGGGGTTGGGGAACGCGACGGTGGGGAAGTCGGGGTTCGGTTCGGCCTGCTCGGCGACCTCGTGCGGCGCGGGGAGCCCCGCGGCCTCGGCCACGCGGCGCACGGTCGCGGCGCCGACGCCGTGCATGGCCGTGTGCACCCAGGTCAGCTCCCGGGGGCCGTCGGCGGGGTAGAGGGACGCGGCGCGGGCCACGTAGGCGTCCAGGAGCTCGGCCGTGACGTCGGTGCGTTCCGCGGAGCGGGGGAGGGAGGCCCAGCCGTCGGCGGCGACGCGCGCGATGTGCGCGGAGATCTCGCCGTCGGTCGGCGGCACGATCTGCGAGCCGTCGCCCAGGTACACCTTGTAGCCGTTGTCCTCAGGCGGGTTGTGCGAGGCCGTTACGACGACGCCCGCGACGCACCCGAGGTGCTGGATGCCGAACGCGATCACGGGGGTCGGGATGGGGCCGTCGGTCCACAGCACCTCGAACCCGGCGCCCGCCATGATCTCCGCGGTGTCAGCGGCGAACGCATCGGACTTGTGCCGCGCGTCGTGCCCGAGGATGACCTTGCCGCCCGCGAGTCCCCGCTCGGCGAGCCACGCGGCGAAACCCGCGGCAGCCTGGGTGACGACCACGCGGTTCATGCGCGCGGGGCCGGGGCCGATCGGCCCGCGCAGGCCCGCGGTGCCGAACTCGAGCGGCCCCGCGAACGCGGCTGTCAGCTCCGCTAGCGCCGCCCGCGCGACCCCCTCGTCGTTGGCCTGCGATTGGACGATCAGGTGGTCCAACTGCTCCCGGGTGTCCTGATCGATGTCGGCGTCGCGCCATGCGGCGGCGAGCGCCAGCACGTCGCCCATCACAGCTCCCCGACGATGCCGGCCAACAGCGCGGCGAGGCGAGGCCCGGCGTCGCGCCCGGCCTGGAGCACCTCCGCGTGATCCAGGTTGCTTTCGCTCATGCCCGCGGCGGCGTTGGTGACGAGCGAGAGGCCCAGCACCTCCATGCCCGCCTCGCGCGCCGCGATGGTCTCCAGCGTCGTCGACATGCCGACGAGGTCGCCGCCGATGATGGCCGCCATCCGCACCTCGGCCGGGGTCTCGTACTGCGGGCCGCGGAACTGCACGTACACGCCCTCGGGCAGGTCGGCGTCGACGCGGCGCGCGGCCTCGCGCAGCCGTGGGGAGTAGGCCTCGGACAGGTCGACGAAGTTCGCGCCGTGCAGCGGGGTGTCGCCGGTGAGGTTGATGTGGTCCTTCAGCAGTACGACGGTGCCCGGCCCCCACGCGGGGTTGAGGCCGCCGCAGCCGTTGGTCAGCACCACGGTGGTCGCGCCCCAGGCGGCGGCGGTGCGCACGCCGTGCACCACGGCGTCGGCGCCGCGGCCCTCGTAGTAGTGGGTGCGGCCAGTGAAGATCGCGGCCAGCTTGCCCGACGCCGCTCGGGCCAGGATCAGCTTCCCGCCGTGGCCCGCGACGACCGGCTTGCTGAAGCCCGGGGCGTCGCCCAGTTCGATCTCGCCGATGTTCTCGCCGATCCGCTCGGCGCCGGAGGCCCAGCCTGAGCCCAGCACGAGGGCGATGTCGATGCGGTCGGCCCCGAAGCGGCTCTTGAGGTAGGCGGCGGCCTCGGCGGCCAGGTCGAAGGGTGCGGCGTTGCTCATGCCGGGCAGCATACCGATGCGCCTGCCGGCGCGCATGGGCTGTGGGAGGATGGACGGGTGACCAAGGTTGTGATCATCGGGGGTGGACCCGGCGGCTACAAGGCCGCGCTCGTCGGAAATCAGCTGGGGGGTGAGGTCACCCTCATCGAACGCGATGCCCTGGGCGGCGCCGCCGTCCCGAGCGACTGCGTGCCGTCGAAGACCCTCATTGCCACCGCGGAGGTGATGGTGCGCATCGAGAGCGCCCGGCAGCTCGGCCTCCACATCGCAGGCGACGACGTCACCGACGTCGTCCGTGTCGACCTCGGCGAGGTCAACGAGCGCGTCCTCGAGTTGGCGCGGGCGCAGTCGCGCGACATCGAGCGGCGGCTGCTGACCGACGGCATCGACATCGTGCGCGGGAGTGCCCGGCTCGACGGCGCGCACCGCGTGCTCGTCGCCACCGCCGACGGCGAACGAGCGCTCGACGCCGACATCCTGCTGCTCGCCACCGGAACGACGCCGCGCGAGCTGCCGGACGCCCCGTGCGACGGCGAGCGCATCCTCAACTGGAAGCAGGTCTACAACCTGACGGAGGTACCCGAGAGGCTGATCGTCGTCGGCTCGGGCGTCACGGGCGCGGAGTTCGCCTCCGCCTACGACGGCCTCGGCTGCGACGTCGTCCTGATCAGCTCGCGCGCGCAGGTGCTCCCGGGCGAGGACCAGGACGCAGCGGCGGTGCTGCAGAAGGCGTTCGGGGAGCGCGGCATGACCATCATGAGTCAGTGCCGCGCGGTGGCCGCTCGCCGCGAGGGCGACGGCGTCGTCGTGACGTTGGCCGACGGGCGCGAGGTCACGGGATCGCACTGCCTGATGGCGGTCGGCGCCATTCCCAACACCGCCGACATGGGCCTCGAGACCGCGGGTGTGGAGCTGACGCCGTCGGGCCACATCGTCGTCGACCGCGTCTCGCGCACCACCAACCGCGACGTCTACGCCGCGGGCGACGTCACCGGGGTCTTCGCCCTGGCCTCCGTGGCCGCGATGCAGGGTCGGGTCGCGATGTGGCACGCGCTGGGCGACGCCGTCACCCCTCTGGATCTGCGTCACGTGTCCTCGAACGTGTTCACGACCCCCGAGGTGGCCACCGTCGGCATCTCGCAGGCCGAGGTAGACCGTGGCGACCTCCGCGTCGGATCGGTCCTTCTGCCGCTGGCCTCGAACGCACGCGCCAAGATGCAGGGCTTCACGGACGGCTTCGTCAAGCTCTTCTGCCTGCCGACGACGGGCATCATCGTCGGCGGCGTCGTCGTGGCCCCGCGCGCGTCGGAGCTGATCCACGCGGTGTCGGTGGCGGTGTCGCAGCGGGTCAACGTCGACGACTTCAGCCACGCCTTCACCGTCTACCCGTCGATGTCCGGCTCGCTCGCCGAGGCTGCGCGTCGGCTCCACAAGCGCGGCGACACGACGCACCTGACGACCTGAACCTTCGACGCGCGCGGCGACGCTTCGC
>CAYVWO010000289.1:508-3725 GCA_964455495.1 uncultured Tessaracoccus sp. | reverse complement strand
GGGGATGAGGTTGCAGCGGCGGCCGATCTCCAGACGGGCCCGCCCAGCAGCTCCTGCGAGGACTCGCGCGCTCCGGCGGCGAAGAAGATCGCATCGCCGGGGTTGGCGCCCATGGCCTCGGCGATCCCGGCGCGCTCGGCCTCCGAGATGTTCTTGGCGACGGGGCCGCCCAGCTCGCCGTCCTCGCCGACGGTGATGTAGGCCAGCCCGCGGGCGCCGCGCTGCTTCGCCCACTCCTGCCACGCGTCGAACTGGCGGCGCGGCAGCGAGGCCCCGCCGGGCATGACGACGCCGCCGACGTAGGCGGCCTGGAACACCCGGAACGGGGTGTCGGCGAAGAACGCGGTCAGCTCGCGGATCTTGAGGTCGAAGCGGAGGTCGGGCTTGTCGGAGCCGTAGTCGTCCATGGCGTCGTGCCAGGTCATCCGCGGCAGCGGCGTCTGCATCTCGACGCCGATCAGGCGCCAGCAGGCGGCCATGACCTCTTCGGCCAGCGCGATGACGTCGTCCTGGTCCACGAAGCTCATCTCGATGTCGAGCTGGGTGAACTCGGGCTGGCGGTCGGCGCGGAAGTCCTCGTCGCGGTAGCAGCGCGCGATCTGGTAGTAGCGCTCCATCCCGGCGACCATCAGGAGCTGCTTGAACAACTGCGGGCTCTGCGGCAGGGCGTACCACTTGCCGGGGTGCAGGCGCGCGGGCACCACGAAGTCGCGGGCGCCCTCGGGCGTCGAGCGGGTCAGGGTGGGGGTCTCGATGTCGTAGAAGTCGCGGCCGTCGAGCACCTCGCGGATCGCGCGGGTCACCTTCGAGCGCAGCACCAGCGCGTCGTGCTGGCGCGGACGCCGCAGGTCCAGGTAGCGGTGCTTGAGGCGCGCGTCCTCGCCGACGCCGGAGCGCTCGTCGATCTGGAACGGCAGCGGCGCGGCCGGGTTGAGCACCTCCAGCTCGCGGATCGCGACCTCGACCTCGCCGGTGGGGATGTTCGGGTTCACGTTCTCGGAGGTGCGGGCGTCGACGACGCCGGTGACGGTGATGCAGAACTCGTTGCGCAGGTCGTGGATGCCCGCGGACTCGAGGTACTCGTCGCGGACGACGATCTGGCAGATGCCCGAGGCGTCGCGCAGGTCGATGAAGGCGACGCCGCCATGATCTCGCCGCTTGGCCACCCATCCGGCGAGGACGACCTCCTGGCCAACGTCGGCTGAGCGGAGCGTTCCGGCGTCATGGGTGCGGATCACGGCGTATTCCTTTCGTCGTCGGCTGCATAGACGGTGCAGCTCGCGACGGCCATGGTATCGGGGAGGCGCCGCGCCGACGAATCACCGCTCGCCGCGTAAGCGCCTAGTTCAGGTCTCCTTACACCACGTTGTCTTCCCAGAGTGGTGTAACGGATTCTTCTCTGATCCGGCGGAGGGCCTCGACGGAGCGCTTCGCCGCGGCGACCAGCGGCGCGCCGAGGACCATGCCGAGGATGCCGGCGATGGTGCCGCCGACCAGGGTCGCGAGCAACACCGCGACAGGGTGAATCTTGAGCGACGAGCCCAGCGCCCACGAGCTGACGGCACTCTGGATGGTGCCGTTGGACACCAGCAGCGACAGCGAGACGATCAGCGCCGCCGATGCGCCTCCCGTGCTGAACGCGATCAGGACGGCGAACGCTCCGGTCAACCACGCGCCGATGAACGGGATGAACGAGAGGAAGAAGTACAGGATGAAGATCGGCACCGCCAGCGGCACCTTCAGCAGGAGCAGCGGGATCATGAAGATCGGGGCGGTGATCAGCGCGGTAATGCCGATGCCCTTGAAGTAGCCGCGGATCGACTCCTTCGCCGCCGACGCCACCTCGGCAACCGCGCGCGCGTCGAGGTTGGTCACGTTCGCGAGCCACTCGGGGAACGTGCGCGCGTCGCGCAGCACGAAGAAGAGGAAGAAGATCGCGAAGAACGCGCCGATGCCGAACGAGACGGCACCCGAGAACGTGCTGGACACCGCGCCGAGGATGCCCTGGCTGACGCGCGGCGCGTACTCCTGGACCGTCTCCCGGGCGCGCTCGAGCCAGATCGCGTCGATGTCGAGGCTTCTGCCCCACTGCACGAAGGAGTCCCAGCCCAGCGCCAGCTGCGCGGAGATCTCCGGCAACTGCTTGAGGAACCCCCACACCACGATGAAGACCATGCCGATGCCCACCGCGACCGCCGTCAGGAGCGAGACGACGGTGGCGAGCGTCCGCGGTAACCCGCGCCGCTCCAGCCACTCGACGAGGGGTTCGAGCACTGTTCCGAGGATCACGGCGATCACGAGCGGTACGACGATCCCGCGGATCGCCCCGATCGCCGTCGCGGCAACCACGACGACCGCGATGATCCCGAGGAGCGCCCAGGCGCTCCTGCCCAGTCGGCGAAGCCGCACGTCGTCCACGGTGATCCCTTCGGTTCGTTGCGCTCACCCTAGTGCCGCGCGGTTCCGCGTGACCCAGCGGAGCCGAGACTCCCCTAATTCTGGGGACGGCAGGAACGTCGGCGACCGAGGCTCACGCCGTTCTCGCGGCGGCGATCACCGCGTCCACGCGCGGCACGATCGAGTCGGCCATCATCGTGATCTCCTGCTCGCGAATGCCGTTTCTCCGAGCGGCGTCGCGCCACCCAGCGACCGCTCCGACCACGCGCGCCGTCCGCTCGCGAGCCTCGGCCGGCGAAAGGCTGCACTCCTCCGCCAGGGCGAGCAGCGCCTCGCCCTCGTCGGGCAGCGCGTCTGCCCCCATGATCGAGGTCGATCGGGACCGATGCGGGTCGGGTTGCGGATTGACGTCGAACACCGGGCTCAGCGCCCACGAGCCGCGATCGGCGAGGAAGCCGTGGTTGCGCAGATGGTCGTCCGTGTCGCCCAGAGCGACGATTGCCACGACACGATCGAAGAGTTCGTGATGGTCAGCCTTGGGCGACCAGGACAGGTCTCGCATCGCCTCGGCAATCTCGGCGTAGTCGCGGTGCTCTCCGTCGACGGCACCCAGCGCCGTCATCGCGCTGATGTAGCCGATCCGGCGCCCCTCGCCAGTCCGGTCGAACCGGCGCTGGATCAGCACGCTGCGCTCACCCACGCGGGCGAGCCAGCGCTCGGGAGTCCTGATTCCCGCAGCCTCCATCAGATCCAGCGCCGTCGCCTCCCAGGCCATGACGTCCCACTGGTCACCGGAGTGCGGGAACTTCGCGATCGCCAG
>CAYVWO010000289.1:0-498 GCA_964455495.1 uncultured Tessaracoccus sp. | reverse complement strand
GCTGTTATGCCTAGCAACCTAGTCATAGGCGTGCCTCGTTCGCCATGGTTATCGAGCGCCTCTGCTGACCGACGTCCCTGTTAGGGTCGACGGCGTGAGCACGCAGCCGCCTGATTTCCACCAGCCGCACCCGACGTGGGCGGAACCTCCGCAGCCTTATCTGCAACAAGCCTGGCAATCGCCGCAGGCGGGGCCGGGAACACTCAACGTGCTCGGCATCCTCGCACTCGGCGTACAGGTGCTTTCTGCCCTGCTCACGGTCGTCAGTCCGTTCATCTACCGCGGAGTGGACAACATCGTCGGGGCGTCGATGATTATCACGCTTGTCGGAGGCGGGCTGCTGCTGCTCACGATCGTTCTCGGAGTGTGCGCACTCCTGCAGAAGCGCGCCACAAGAGGCCGCTGGACCGCGATCGCCGCGTTGGGCTCTGCGGGCATCTCCTTGATCGCGATGCTCGGCTCGCTCGCGGCCAACGCCATGGTCGCGCCCGAATACCG
>CAYVWO010000288.1:0-3743 GCA_964455495.1 uncultured Tessaracoccus sp. | reverse complement strand
GTACGCCGCCGGGATCTCGTCGACCACGCCGGCGTCCTTGCGGCACTCGATGCCCGCGGTCTGCTCGGCGAGGTCGGCCGCCGTGAACTGACGCCGGGCCGCGTTCCGCGACATCCGCCGCCCGGCCCCGTGTGACGCCGACTGGTACGACTCCGGGTTACCCAACCCGCTGACGATGTACGAACCGGTGCCCATCGAGCCCGGGATGACGCCGAGGTCCCCCAGACCGGCGCGGATGGCGCCCTTGCGGGTGACGATCAGCTCCGTGTCGTCGTAGGTCTCCACCGCCACGTAGTTGTGGTGGCAGCGGATGGGCTCCTCGAACCCGATGCCCGGCAGCCGGTGCGCGAGCTCGTCACAGATGGCGGCCAGCATCACGTCGCGGTTGAGGAGCGCGTAGGACTGGGCCCACCACAGGTCGTGCAGGTAGGCGTCCATCTGCGGGGTGCCTGCGAGGAACACCGCGAGGTCGCGGTCGACGAGGCCCTGGTTGTGCTCCAGCGCCTGCGCCACGCCCATGTGCACCTGGGCCAGCTGGTTGCCGGTGCCCCGCGAGCCGGAGTGGAGCGTCACCCAGACCCGGCCGTCGTCGCCGGCGCACAGCTCGATGAAGTGGTTGCCGCCGCCGAGGGTCCCCACCTGCACCGCGGCCTTCTTCTCAGCCTTGGCCGAGCGCGCTGTGGGGGTGAGCTCGGCCGCCCGGAGCTCGCCGAACGCCCGCATGGCGCTCCGGTACCGGGACGCGAGGTCGTCGTGCCGGGCGAGCGTGCGCGGCTCGCCGTCGTGGGACGAGAACCCGACGGGGACGGCCCGCTCGATCCCGTGGCGGATGGCGGCCAGGTCGTCGGGGAGCTGGTCCGGCCGCAGGGTGGTACGCACGGCGGTCATGCCGCAGCCGATGTCGACGCCGACGGCCGCTGGGGCGACGGCCTGGTTCATGGCGATCACCGAGCCGACGGTGGCGCCCAGTCCGTAGTGGACGTCGGGCATGACGCGCACGCCGTGAGTCCAGGGCAGCGTCGCCACATTGCGGAGCTGGGCGCGGGCCTGCTCCTCGATGCCGGCCTCGTCGGCCCACATGAGGGTGTTGTCGGTGCCGGTCAGCGGCACCGGGTAGATGGACATGGTGGTTCCTCCTGTGTGGATGGGCGACAGGGGCAACCGACGCCCTCCCGGGAAGCCGGGCAGCGGCGAGCGTGCAGGTTGGCGAGAGGAGTCAGGTGCCCCGCGGATCAGCGCTGGTACGCAAATCCGGGTTCGATGACCGGGCGGCACAGCGGCAGCGTCGCGTGGCGACGTGGCTGTGCGGGCATGATCCGGTTCCTCTCGGGTGCGGCGCCGACGCTGACGCCGTCGTCAAGGGTGCCACGAACGACGCGACGAGGACAACCCCCTTGCCTGTGCCCGATACCGTGCAAGGCTGGACCCATGAGCATGGACGCACAGGACGGCAGCATCGACGGCCTCGAGCAGCTGGACGCCGAGGAGATCGCGGACGCCGAGCACCCCTACGGCGAGGTGACCGCCGAGGACCTGGGGACCGACGACCTCATCGACGACGGGGCGGACGCCGCCGCGATGGTGCCCGACGACCCCCAGACCCCGGTGGACGCGGCCCTCCACACCGACGACATCGCCCACGACGACACGATCGAGGACCGGCTCGCGCAGGAGGAGCCCGACCCCTCGTCGCGCATCGCCTACGGCGGCTGACCTCGGCCACCCGAGGGGACGACCCAGCTGCACCGGCCCCCCTCGACGGTCACTCCTTGACGGCCCCCGCAGCGGTGTTCATGATCTGTCGCTGGAAGATGAAGAACACGATCGCGACCGGGATGGTCATGAGTGCCGCAGCCGCGAGCTTCAGCGGGTACTGCGTCCCCTGGCTCAGCTGGCCGCTGGCCAACTGAGCGACACCCTTGGTGAGGGTGGTCAGCTCGGGGTTCTGTGTGGAGATGATGAAGTGGGTCAGCTCGTTCCACGAGCCTTGGAAGCTGAGGATGATGATGGTCATCAACGCGGGCCTGGCCATGGGGAGCACGACGTGCCAGAAGGTTTGGAACGTGTTGGCCCCGTCGATCCGGGCAGCCTCCTCCACTGATGGCGGGATGGATTCGAAGAAGTTCTTCATGATGAACACGCCCGCGGCGTCCACGAGCAGGGGCAGGACCATGCCCGCGTAGCTGTCGTAGATGCCCAGTTGCTTGATCACCAGGAACTTGGGGATCAGCAGGACGACACCCGGGACGGCCATGACGGCGATCAGCATCGCGAAGATCACCTTCCGGCCGGGGAACTTCAGGCGGGCGAGCGCGTATCCGGCCAGCGAGTTGAAGAACACCCGTCCGATCGTCACGAAGAGGGTGACGATGAACGAGTTGACGCCCCACGCCGGGAAGTCGGAGTTCGCGAACAACCGGGTGTAGGCGGCTGTGGTGAACGGGTTGGGGATCAGCGACATGGGGTTGGACGCCGCGTCGCCGTCGGTCTTGAACGACGTGGCCACCTGGATCACGAACGGGAAGATGTATCCCAGTGCCATGCCGATGAGGACGGCATATCCCGCGACCGTGGCGATGAACGCCAGCGGGGACATCTCCCTCTTGGCGTGGATCAACGACGTGGCGGGCTGGACCGATGTGCTCATGCCGCCCCCTCCTTCTTGACCTGTCTCGTGGCGGCCATCGCCTGGGCGGCCTTGTCTGCGCGTCGTTGTGCCCGCGTGGGTTTGGTGAAGTCGGAGTCGCCGAGGATCAGACGCTGCAGAAGGGTCATGATGACCACGATGGCGAACAGGACGAATGCAATTGCGGCGCCCCGGCCCCATGCCTGGTCCTGGAAGGCCGAGGTGTAGCTGAGGTAGGCGGGCGTCATGGTGGTCTTGGCGGGTCCACCCTGGGTGCCGGTGTAGATCTGATCGAACACCTGCCAGGTGCCGATCAGGCCCAGGGTGATGACGGTGAACAGGGTGGGCTTGAGCATGGGCAAGGTGATGTGCCAGAAGCGTTGCCAGGCGCTGGCTCCGTCGACCATCGCCGCCTCGGCCGTCTCTTCGCCGATGTTCTGCAGCGCGGCGATGAACAGCAGCATGAAGGTGCCGGAGGTGGTGAACACGGCCATCACGATGAAGGCTGACATGGCGACGGAGGGTCCTGCTATCCATTCCCAGCCTGAGACCCCGAACAGGGCCGGCTGCCGCATGGCCTCGGACGGTTCGACGCCCATCGCGCCGAGGATGATGTGGATGAGGCCGCGGGGGTCGGCGAACCAGTTCGGGCCCTGGATCGACAGCCACGACAGCATCTTGTTGACCACGCCGGAGATGTTGAACAGGAACAGCCACAGCACCGTGATCGCCACCGAGGATGTCACGGACGGGAAGTAGAAGGCGGTGCGGAAGAAGCTCTTGCCCTTGATGTTCTTCCTGGTCACCATGACGGCCAGGAATAGCGACAGGATGGTCTGCAGGGGGACGACCAGCAGCACGTAGAACATGTTGTTGCGGATGGCCGTGCCGAAGTCCTTGCCGGGCAGGCCCTTGCCGCCCAGCACGTCGACGTAGTTCTGAGCGCCGATGAAGTTCGCGCCGAAGGGCGATAGCCGGCCCGACCAGTCCGACACGCTCACCCACAGTGCCATCAGCACCGGGATGAACAGGAACACGCCGAGGATGACCACGGTCGGGGTGACGAAGGCCCAGCCGGCCAGGCTCTGGTTGTTGATGCCAGGGCCTGACCGGTCTC
>CAYVWO010000287.1:0-3770 GCA_964455495.1 uncultured Tessaracoccus sp. | reverse complement strand
CGCCGACGCGGCGCGCGCTGCCGGCGCCCGGGTGTGGGCGTTGCGGCCGGGCAAGAAGTGAGTGGGGCTATGGACAAGCTGCTTTTCGGAGATAACCAGTTCTTCGGCGTGAATCACATGTCGGAGGAGAAGGCACGGCAACAGCAGATGCGGTTCCAGCACACTGATGCCGTCGTCGAGGTGTTGCGAGACGCGTACGACGAGGGCGTGAAGACGTTCATGTGCACCACGCACGACCGGATCGGCGAGGTGGCGGACTACTTCCGAACCCACCGCGCCGAGTACCCGGAGTTCACGTTCCTTCCTGGCATGCCGTACGCGCACAAGTACGCCAATGCGGTGACCACCGACGGCATGATGGGGGCGCTCAAGCGCTTCCTCCCCGGGTCAGGACTGGTCGATGCCGCCATGCGGGGGACGTCGTCGCTGATGGGCAAGGACATCGAGGGCATCGTCACGCTGCTGATCGACGCCGAGATGAAGATGTTCGATGGGCTTCCCACGCCTGTGATCTGGCTGCAGAACGTCGTCACCGACCTGCTGCTCGGCATGGGATTCGACGAGGCCTTCACGATCTTCGCAGACCACGTCCGCGAGAGGTACGGCGCTGAACCCGGGTTCATCACGATGAACCTGCCGATGCTGGCCGAGCGGCTGGCGAAGCGAGGCATCGACCGTCCGCTGATCTGCTCGAACATCAACAAGCTCGGATTCCGGATGTCGGGCGGCATGGAGGCGTACCGGCAGGCGTTGGAGTCGCATGACTTCCGCCCCGTCGCGATGTCGGTGTACGCGTCCGGCGCGATCCCGCCGGACGAGGCCATCGCGTGGGTCTGCGAGCAGCCGAACATCGAGGCCATCGTCTTCGGCGCCTCCTCGCGGAGGAACATCCGCAGCACGCGCGAGCTGGTCGACAAGTACTGGCTCCGCTGATGGCCGGCGACCCTCGCACCGTCCTCATCGCCAACCCCGGCGCCGACCTCTACGGCTCCGACCGGATGGCGGTGGAGACGGCGAAGGCGCTCGTGGATGCGGGGTTCCGCGTCGTCGTTACCGTTCCCGGCCCTGGCCCGCTCATCCGCCACATGACCGACGTCGGGGCCACGGTGATCGAGCAGCCGACGCCGATCATCCGACGCGGGCTGCTCTCGCCGAGGGGGCTCCTTCAGCTCGCGCGCGAGACCCTGTCGTGGTGGCCGCCGATGTGGCGGTTGCTGCGCAAGGTCGATCCAGGGATTGTTGTGGTTAACACCGTCACTCCGCCCTTGTGGTTCGTCGTGGCCCGGCTGTCTGGCCGCCAGGTCGTCTGCCACGTGCACGAGGCGGAGGCGATGGCGTCGCGTGTCCTGCGCGCCGCGCTGTATGCGCCGCTGGCGTTGTGTCAGAGGGTCGTGGTCAATAGCGCGGTCACGCTGGGGGTGCTGCGGGAGGCTGCTCCGGTCGCGGCGCGCCGTGTCTCGGTGGTGCACAACGCCGTCGCCGGCCCCCCGGAGGTGGTTCCGCCTCGCGCCCGCCCGACGGCCCCGGTGCGCCTGCTGTACGTCGGCCGGCTCTCCCTCCGCAAGGGACCGCACCTCGTCGTCGAGGCCGCGCGGCTCCTGCGGAGCCGGGGCCGCGACGTCGTGGTGGAGCTGCTCGGCGCCGTGTTCCCGGGCAACGAGGAGTACGAGGCCGGGCTTCGTCGGCAGGTCGCCGAACTCGGCCTCGAGGACCGTGTGACCTTCCTCGGTTTCCGGCCGAGCGTCTGGGATCCGCTGGCAGCGGCCGACATCGCGATCGTCCCCTCGGTGCTCGACGAGTCGTTCGGCAACACGGCCGTCGAGGCCGCGCTCGCCGCCCGCCCGTTGATCGTGAGCGACATCCCCGGGCTCATGGAGGCCACCGATCCGGTGACGAGCCGGATCGTCGTCCCACGCGGAGACGCGGTGGCGATTGCCGATGCGGCGGAGCGGATCCTCGACGATTGGGACGGCTTCACCGAACGTGCCCGGTCCGACGCTGAGGTCGTCGCGGACAGGTATTCGCGCGAGCGTTACGCGCGGTCACTCATCGACGAGCTGGGACTGTGAGCGCCTGAGTCTGGGCACGAGCCGCGAGCCGTCGATCGTTTCGAGGGTCCCACCGATGTTCAGTGTGTGTAGCCGGGTGCCCGGCCAGTTCGAACCGACGGTGTGGCGATGGACAATCTCCTGCCGGAACCCGGCCTCGTCCAGCTGTCGGATCTCCGCGACGCCGAGCGCGGCACCGTATCCCGTCCTGCAGTCCTGAACGGGTCGCAGGAGACGCCCGCCGCGGCGCTCCACGCGGCCAGCCGGGCGCGCGCTCGCGATGTCGACGAGGACGGGATTGTGCGCGTGCGCCGTCCACGGTCCGGTGAGGTCCGGGGCGGACCACAGGCACAGGCTGTCCGAGAGGGAGCCTCCGAAGCCGACGGTGGCCATCATCCACCAGCGGCCCTCGTGGACGAAGACGGTGGTGTCGCTGGCCTCCACATCGTCCAGCAGGAGTGAGTGCAGCTCCCACTTCCAGGGAAAGCGGACCGCGCGATACAGCTCGACGGTCCTCGCCCCGGAGGTCTCGGGGATCATCCATACCTCTCCGCCGTGTTCGAGAACGAACGGGTAGGAGAGGTGCACTTCATGGGTGAGCACGGGTGTCGGGAGCCCCTCCGGCCCGTCTTCGCCCCATGCCACGACGGAGATCACGGCCTTGCCGGTTCGGTGGTCGAAGTCTTCGACGAAGAGGTAGGTCTCCTCTTCGTGTTCGAAAGGGAACGGATCGGCGAAGAACCTGTACCCGTCGTCGGCGAGGTCGTGCCAGCCGCCGGACAGCCTTCCGAGGGACAACACGTCCGGCCCGTCCAGCTGTCGCCAGCCCACCCTCCAATGTGGGGCCCGGTACGCCGCTCGGTAAGCCAACCGGATGGCCCAACCGACGAGCCTGCGGGCGGCGATCGTCGCGAACCCTCGTGGCGGCGCGTGAGCCTCGGCCGGTTCGGTGGGCGGCGCGAACGGGCTGCTGGAGACGGCCCCGATGACGAGGGTGGAGGTGCCGACACCGACGTCGGCGAGCGCCGTGGCCAACAGGCCGGGCTGCTCGCTGCCGGGGCGGCCCACGGCACGCACCGCGCCCGCATCGTCCACCACGCTTACGATCGGGAACCGCCCGGCGCGCAGCGCATCCACCGCGGCGGTCTCGCCGCACTCGCCGTCGTAGCGGACGGTCCAGCTTCCGGAGACCGGGTCGGCGGTGAGATCCAGGACGAGATCGGCGTCGGCCGGGACGCCGGGCGAGCGTACCCAGGAGGTGAGGTCCACCTCCGCGAGCATGCCGTCGTCGAGGCGGTGGAGTCGACGCTCAAGCCACAGAACGCGCTCCAGCCCACTGTTGCCCTTCGCCTGCTCTGCGACGACGTGTACGAAGACCTTCACGTCGGGCAGTCGGCTGAGCCGTTGGACGAGTTGCTCGTGCCAGCGTCGCTGTGGGCGCGAGCCGACCCGGACCTCGATGCGAAGTCCCTACCCCACTTCCGGCCCTACGCGGCCAGCGATCCCATGTATCGGAACCACTTGACGAGAACGAGGACGAGGATGAGGGCGTTGCAGACGAAGAGGAACGTGTAGACGCCGAAGAAAAGGAGGGGTTGTCCGAGGAGGAGGAAGACCAGGCAGAACAGTCCGTAGTCGGTGGGAAGCACCATGATGGCTCGAAGCACGCTGGTCGATGCCGTGGACGCCGGCGCTTCGGACATCCACATCGAGCCTTACGGC
>CAYVWO010000286.1:2515-3776 GCA_964455495.1 uncultured Tessaracoccus sp. | reverse complement strand
CGCCGTCGTCGTGCCTGGTCGCAGCTCGAACGTGACGTCCTTCAGGACCGGCGACTCCGCGCCGGGGTATTCGAAGGTCACGTGATCGAACAGGACGTCGCCCGTCGCGGCCGGGGCCGGGGTCGGCGACGTCGGGGGAGCGACGCTGGAGTCGGTGTCGAGGACCTCCATGATGCGGTCGGCGCAGACGGCCGCGCGCGGCGCCATCACCAGCAGCATCGTCGTCATCATCACGGAGATGAGGATCTGCATGAGGTAGGAGATGAACGCGGTCAGCTGGCCGATCTGGATGTCGCCGGAGTCGATGCGCTGCGCGCCGAACCACATGACGCCCACCGTCGAGATGTTCATCACGAACCCGACGAACGGGAAGAGGAACGCCATCAGGCGGCCCACCGTCGTGGTGGTGTCGACGAGTTCGGAGTTGGCGCGCTCGAAGCGCGCGGCCTCGTGCGGCTCGCGGACGAACGCGCGGACGACGCGGATGCCGGTGATCTGCTCGCGCAGCACCCGGTTCAGGGTGTCGATGCGCTTCTGCATGGCCTCGAACAGCGGCCCCATCTTCGTGATGAGGACGACGATGCCCGCGCCGAGCAGCACGACGGCGGCCAGGATGATCCAGGACAGCCCTGCATCCTCGCGCAGCGCCATGACGACGCCGCCGACCATCGTGATGGGCGCGCCGACCAGCATCACGCAGGTCATCAGCACGAGCATCTGGACCTGCTGCACGTCGTTCGTGGAGCGGGTGATGAGGCTGGGGGCGCCGAAGTGGTTCATCTCGCGGGCGGAGAAGGCGAGCGTGCGCTCGAAGATCGCGCCGCGGACGTCGCGGCCGAACTGCATGGCGAGGTTGGCGCCTGCCCAGACCGCGCCGATCTGCGCGGCGCCCTGGACGAGCGACAGCAGCAGCATGACGCCGCCGGTGCCCCAGATGAAGTCGACGTCGCAGGTGACGACGCCCTCGTCGATGATGCGGGCGTTCAGCGTCGGCAGGTAGAGCGACATGATGGTCGCGACCGTCTGGAGCACCACGACGATGGCGAGCAGCCCCCAGTAGGGGCGGACATAGCGGTTGATGAGCCGCGCGAGGCGCGAGATCATTTCGGTTCCTTTCGGAGGGCCCCGTGGAGGGCGATGGAGGCGAGGTCGGCGGCGCCGGGGCGGGGCCCGCCGAAGCGGAGCGCGGTGCCGGTGGCGAGGACGCCGAGGAAGGTGACGAAGTCGGCGACGGGGATGGCCAGGTCGTCGGCGTGGGGGG
>CAYVWO010000286.1:0-2505 GCA_964455495.1 uncultured Tessaracoccus sp. | reverse complement strand
GCGACCCAGGCGTCGATCTCGCGGCGTCGGGCTTCCAGCTCGTCGCGGAGGCAGGAGCTGGGCTTGTGGGGTCCGGGGGGCGCGCCGTGCGCCGCCATGAGCAGCGAGCGGGTCGTCGTGATGCGGGCGACGATCAGGTCGATCGCCGCGGTGGCCTTGGACTCGACGGTGTCGCCGAGGTCGGTGTGGTCGAGGGTGTCGCGCAGCCGTCTCTCGGAGAATGCCTCCATGATGGTGGCGTCGACCAGCTCCTGGAGGCTGTCGAAGACGCGGAAGATGGTGCCCTCCGCGACGCCGGCGGCCTCGGCGACCTGCCGCGTGGTGACGGCGGTGCCCACCTCGTGGATGAGGGGAAGCGTCGCCTCGATGATGGCGGCTCGGCGATCTGCGCGGGCCATGGGTGCTGCTCGTGTCACTCCGAGGAGTCTAGTGAGTGAATACTCACTCATCAAATGCCGACGAGACGCTTCCTCTCCGCGGCGAGATTCGCGCGGGCGTTTTTCGACCAGAGCCTGCGGCCCGCCGCGGTGTGGAAGAGCGGGTCGGCGCCCAGCAGCGACTCGACGACGGCGAGCCGACCCCGGCGCCACGTGTCGTCGTCGAGGTGCGCGTAGTCGAGCCGGACGTCGCGCGCGTAGACGTGGTAGCGGCCGGGTATCTGGCCGAGCACGGAGAGGTCGGCGTCGGAGAGCTGCGCGGCGGCGTCGTCGGCGGGGCGGTGGTCGGCGGTCATGCGCACGAGGCGCGCGACCTCGGCGGCCTCCCGGGCGGGGATCAGCCCGTACAGAACGTCCTCCGCCAGCCGCGCCGACGCCTCCTCGTCCCGACCGGGGACGCCGTCGTAGACCGCGTCGTGGAACCAGGCCGCGAGCCGGACGGCGCGGGCCTCGCCGACGAGGCCGTTACCGGCGCCCTGTTCCCTCCCGATGGGCGAGGCCGGAGCGTGCCCCGAGCGGGCGCCGAGGGCGTCGAGCGCCGACAGGCAGGCGACGAGGTGCCGGACGTCGTGGTAGTGCCGGTGCGGCTCGGCCCAGCGCGCGAGCAGGTCGTCTCGGACGTCGACGGGCAGGCCGTAGCGATCCCAGTCCGCGAGTGCGGCGGGGCGCGCCTCCGCGCGGGTCGGGGACTTGTCGGGGCGTCGCACGCGCAGCCCCGAGGCCGCCAGCCGTCGGACCAGCTCGCGCTCCCCGACGGCGAGCGCGCCGGCGGCGACGAGGTCGTCGTAGCGGGAGACGGGGATGTCGTAGTGGTCGTGATCGAACGCGCGCGACGGCAGCCCGGCGCGGGCCGCGAAGTCGTGCAGCTCGTCGAGCGAGGAGTCGGAGACGAGGTGCCCGAAGACGGTGCCGTGCGCGGGCCACCGGGGCTCGTCGATCAGGATCGCCACGCCCACTAGGGTAATCGCGTGCGACCCTCCTCCCTGGCAACCGCGGCGATCCTCGCTGTGACGGCGATCTGGGGTTCGACGTTCTTCGTGATCAAGGACGCGGTAGGGAAGGTGGACCCGGTCGACTTCCTGGTGGTCCGGTTCGCCATCGGCGCGGCGATCCCCTCGCTGCTCTTCCTCGGGCGGCTGCGTCGGCTGACCGCACGGCAGTGGCTCGTCGGGCTGGGGATCGGGGTGGTCTACGGGCTCGCGCAGATCGCGCAGACGGTGGGGCTGCAGACGACCGCGGCGTCGGTGTCCGGGTTCATCACCGGCACCTACGTGGTGCTGACGCCCGTCGTGATGTGGGTCGCGTTCCGGGCGCGCGTGACGGCGGGCACGTGGGCGGCGATCGCGCTTGCCACCGTCGGCTTGGGCGTGCTGAGCCTCACGGGCTTCGGTCCCGGGGCGCCGCTCCTGGGGGTGGGGGAGTCGCTGACGCTGCTGGGCGCGGCGCTGTACGCGGTCCACGTCGTCGTCCTCGACCGGCACGCCTCATCCATGGACGCGGCGGCGTTGGCGACGGTGCAGCTGATCGGCGTCGCGGTGACCTGCGCCGCGTTCGGGATGCCCGACGGCGTCGAGCTTCCCGCGGACGGCGGGGTGTGGGGCGCGGTGCTGTACACCGCGATCGTCGCGGGTATCGTCACGATGGCGTTGCAGACCTGGGCGCAGCGCCACCTCGACCCGACGAGGATCGTGCTTCTGATGACGTTCGAGCCGGTGTTCGCCTCGGCGTTCGCCATCGCGTTCGGCGGCGAGTCGCTGACCTGGCGCCTCCTGGTCGGCGGCGCGATGATCCTCGGCGCGACCGTCCTCGGGGTCCGCGCGTCCCGCGGCCCCGACTGACGGGGGCTGTCGGGCCCTGCCCGAGCCGGGGCAACCCGGTAGGATGCGGCGCGTGAATGACGCCTCTCCTCTCCTGCCCAGCGACTCCGAACAGACCGCCGTGCGCAAGGAGAAGCGCGCGCGCCTGCTCGACTCCGGGGTCGAGGCCTACCCGGCCGACCTCGCCCGCACGCACACGCTCGCCGACGTCCGCGCGACCGTCGCGACGTACCGGGGGCTGTCCCTGCCGG
>CAYVWO010000285.1:0-3789 GCA_964455495.1 uncultured Tessaracoccus sp. | reverse complement strand
ACGTCATCCTGCACGGGCAGCTCACCGACTACGGCTGGCAGGACCTCAAGCTCACGAAGGAGCAGTATGACGAGTTCGCCGCCTACCAGAGGGAGTACTGCGCGAAGCGCCGCTGGAACCCGCCGATTCCCGAGTGGTCGCCCGAGCGCTTCGACGGCAGCCGCTTCCGGAAGATGTCCGACGCCGCCCACCGGCAGGGCCTCGCGGTCATGACGTGGAACGGCACGGTGCCGGGCTTGAAGGGCTACGGCGACCTCTTCGACGAAAAGGAGTTCGATGTCGGAATGAAGATGCAGGCGCTCTTCCCGCTGGTCGGGCAGGACAGCGTCTTCAGCGGCCTGACGGGAGGCGAGGGGGCGCCGGTCCCCAAGGAGCTCGCGAAGAAGAACAAGACCTACTACTGGCTCTGGGAGGATCCGCGCGAGTTCTTCGAGTCGCGCAAGCAGGCCGCGAAGCTGATGAAGAGGGTCTACGACTACTCGCACAAGGTCGCGCCGGACAAGCCGGTCATGAACTTCATGTCCGACAACGGCGAGCTCGGCCGCGAGATGTGCCTCACCTACCAGCTCGGCACGCTCGACACGATGCTGAACGAGTTTGTCTCGCACCTCGACTTCACGAAGACGAAGCACACGGCGAAGCGCCTGCGGGCCTTCTTCGACAACGAGGACGGCCGCACGATCTGGCATCACCACTACTTCATGAGCTTCGACTACGACAACCGCATCGGCAACGCCGAGCTGCCGTTCATCTGCGGCATCAACGGCGTCTCGCAGGAGTCGATGACCTACGAGAACTTCCACCTCGACGCGTTCGACATCATGGGCGACTTCAACCGTCTCGCGTTCCACACGCGCATGGGACCGAAGGCCGCGAAGATGGCGCCGGTGAAGAACCTCGCGGTCCTGCGCGACATGCGCTGCTTCGAGGAGGACATCCTGAAGCGCCGCTACACGAACCGCGGCTGGTGGCAGGCCTCGCTTTACGACCTGAGGGTCAACTCGTTCGCCGAGGCGCTCAGCTACTTCCCGTCCGTGCCGCAGTCGACGAGGGACGCGAGTCACGCCTACCTCAAGCTGGTCGAGGACGGGGCGAGGGCGATCGACGTCCCGCTGATCGCGTCGCTGAACGGCGCCTCGGTCGGCGGGTGGACGCAGTCCGCGCGTCGCCTGGCCGACGCGGGCGCCGCCGCCGTCGAGTTGAACATCTACTTCGTGCCCGGCGACATCACGGTGTCCGGGCGCGAGGTCGAGGAGCGGCACCTGGAGATCCTGAGTGCCGTGAAGTCCGCCGTCGACATCCCTGTTGCCGTCAAGCTCAGCCCGTACTTCTCGTCGGTCGGCAACATGGCGCTGCAGCTCGACGCCGCGGGAGCCGACGGCTTGGTGCTGTTCAACCGGTTCCTGCAGCCGGACATCGACGTCGACCGCGTGACGGTCGAGTCCGGGGTCTCGCTATCGTCGCCGGTCGAGGGGCGGCTGCCCCGGACGTGGATCGCGGTGCTCCAGGGCAAGCTGAAGGCGTCGCTGGCGGCGACGACCGGCGTCGACACCGCCGAGGATGTGGTCAAGTACATCCTGGCCGGCGCCGACGTCGTGATGACCACCTCGTCGCTGGTGCGCCGCGGCCCGGCTTACGCGCAGGTCCTCGTCGACGGGCTCTCCCAGTGGCTCACCGCGCGGGAACTGACCCTGGACAAGGCCCGCGGCCTGCTCGCGGTCCCTGCCGACGCCGCCGCGGACGCCTACGAGCGGGCCGGCTATGTGTCGGCCCTGGAGAAGGCGAAGTCGACCTACGGCTCCCTCCGCTGACCGCCTGGCCTTGCGCCGGGTCAGGCGTCGACGTCGACCATCACCAACTGCATGTGGCACTTGCTCGTGGCCCGCAGCGCGTGCGCCGCGCCGGGGGCCATGTAGAGGACGTCTCCGGGCGTGAGGTGATGGGTGGTCGACTCGATGTCGAAGTCCATCGTCCCGCTCAGCAGCGTGACGACGACGGCCCGGGGGCTGCTGTGCTCGGTCAGCAGCTGCCCCTCGTCGAAGGCGAAGTCGACGACGCGCAGCAGCGGGTTGTTCACCAGCACCCGCGACGTGGTCGCCTCCTTCGTGACGGGCAGGTCCTGCAGGACGTTCGCGACGGCGACGTTCTGTTCGGTCTCGGTGGCGGCCATGGGTTCTCCCTCGTTCTGGGCTCGAGAAGCTCGTGTTTGATACAAATTGATTGTGATTTTAGGGCGAGCCGTCGATGCCTCGCTCGCGGGGTCACCTAGGAAGGCGTCGGGCGGCCGCCTGAGATGTGAACCCGTCGTCTTGGACGGCTATCCTGTGCTGGTTGGCCCTGTAGCTCAGGGGATAGAGCAGAGGTTTCCTAAACCTTGTGCCGGAGGTTCGAATCCTCCCAGGGCCGCGGTGGGGGAACACCGGGCGGCCCTCGGTACGGCATACGTCGTGCCGGGGGCCGTTCCCTTTCTGGTGCGGGGGAGCGAGCCTGCGAACGCCTCCGATGATGGGTCGCGGGGCGGAGCGGGAATCTTGGGACGCCGCGGCGAGCCCGATGCAGCGTGTCAGAATCGGGGGCCAGTCCCGTTCCGTGCCGAAGGAGCCGCCGATGTCCGTCCTCGCCCCGCTTGCCGCCGCCCTCGCCGATGGTTCGGTCGAGGTCGTCGACCTCACCAGCCCGCTGAGCCCCGACACCGTCATCCTCGAGCTGCCCGCGCCCTTCGCCAACACCAAGGGGCTCTCCACCTCGCCGGTCTCGAGCTTCGACGACGCGGGCCCGGCCTGGGCCTGGAACGACCTGTCGCTCGGCGAGCACGCGGGCACGCACCTCGACGCGCCGGTCCACTGGATCACGGGGCGCGACGGCGTGTCGGTCGACCGGATCGCCCCCTCGCGGCTCGTCGGCCCCGTCGTCGTCATCGACAAGACCGACGAGGTGGCCGCCGACGCCGACTTCGCCCTCGCACCCTCGGACTTCGAGGCGTGGATCGCCGAGCACGGCGAGTTGCCCGACGGCTGCTGGGTCCTTTTCCGCACCGGCTGGTCCGCCCGGTCCGGCAGCAAGGAGTCGTTCCTCAACGCCGACGACGCCGGCCCGCACACCCCGGGCATCACCGCCGAGGGCGCCAAGTGGCTCGCCGACAACCCGCGGGTCGTCGGCTACGGCGTCGAGACCGTCGGCATCGACTCCGGCCAGGCGGGCGGCTTCGAACCGCCGTTCCCCGCGCACCACTTCCTGCTCGGCGCCGACACCTACGGCCTCACGTCGCTGCAGAACCTGGATCGGCTCCCCGCGACCGGCGCGACCATCGTCGTCGCCCCGCTTCCCATCGTCGGCGGGACGGGATCGCCCACGCGCGTGTTCGCGCTCGTCGAGCGGTGAGCGCTGGGCCGGACGCCGTCGCATCGCCTGACGCGACGGCGCAGGATACGGCCAGGTTGCCCGGGGTGGACGCGCCGACGCTGACCGTCGCCGAGGTCGTCGGCGCGACGCTGGCCCGGCTCGGCGTCGGGCACGCGTTCGGCGTCGTCGGGTCCGGGAACTTCGCGCTGGTCCGCGCCCTGCGCGCGCACGGCGTGCCGTACACCGCCGCCCGGCACGAGGGCGGCGCCGCGACGATGGCCGACGCCTACGCGCGCGTCTCCGACCGGCCCGCGGTGGTCACCACGCACCAGGGCTGCGGGTTCACCAACGCGCTGACGGGGATCGCGGAGGCGGCCAAGTCGCGCACGCCGCTGATCGTGCTGACGGCCGACGCCCCGCCCTCGGCGCGGTTCAACAACTTCCGCA
>CAYVWO010000284.1:0-3791 GCA_964455495.1 uncultured Tessaracoccus sp. | reverse complement strand
GCGATCGACTTGATCTGCGCCTTGTCCAACGGGTGGAACACCACGATGTCGTCGAGCCGGTTGATGAACTCGGGGCGGAAGTGCGCCTGGACCACGCCCATCACCGCCGCCTTCATCTGCGTATAGGCCTCGGCACTGCCGTCGCCGGACAGCTCCTGGATCTGGTGCGAACCCAGGTTGGAAGTCATCACGATCACGGTGTTGCGGAAGTCCACCGTGCGGCCCTGGCCATCGGTCAGGCGGCCGTCGTCGAGCACCTGCAGCAGGATGTTGAACAGGTCCGGATGGGCCTTCTCCACCTCGTCGAGCAGGATGACGGAGTAGGGCCGACGGCGCACGGCCTCGGTGAGCTGGCCGCCCTCCTCGTAGCCGACGTAGCCGGGGGGCGCGCCGACGAGGCGGGCCACCGAGTGCTTCTCGGAGTACTCGCTCATGTCGATGCGCACGAGCGCGGACTCATCGTCGAACAGGAAGTCGGCGAGCGCCTTGGCCAGCTCGGTCTTGCCGACCCCGGTGGGGCCGAGGAACAGGAACGAGCCGGTGGGGCGGTTCGGGTCCGAGATGCCCGCGCGGCTGCGGCGCACGGCGTCGGACACGGCCTTCACCGCGGCCCGCTGACCGATCAGGCGCGCGCCGATCCGCTCCTCCATCTGGAGCAGCTTCTCGGACTCGCCCTGCAGCAGCCGGCCGACGGGGATGCCGGTCCAGGACGCCACGACCTCGGCGATGTCGCCGGCCGAGACCTCCTCGGAGACCATCGACGGCGTCTTGTCGCTCTCCTCCGCGTCGGCGAGCTCGCGCTCGACGGCGGGGATCTCGCCGTAGCTGATCCGCGACGCCTCCTCGAGCCTTCCCTCGCGGTACAGGCGCTCGGCTTCGGAGCGCAGCTGGTCGATCCGCTCCTTGAGGTCGCCGACCCGGTTCAGCCCGGACTTCTCCGCCTCCCAGCGCGACTCGAGCCCGCGCAGCTCCTCCTCGGCGTCGGCCAGCTCCCCGCTCAGCGCGGCGAGGCGCTCGCGCGAGGCGTCGTCGTCCTCCTTCTCGAGGGCGAACTTCTGCATGGTCATGCGGTCGACGTCGCGGCGCAGCATGTCGATCTCCTCCGGCGAGGAGTCGATCTCCATCCGCAGCCGGGACGCGGCCTCGTCGACGAGGTCGATGGCCTTATCGGGCAGCTGTCGCGAGGTGATGTACCGGTCGGAGAGGCTGGCTGCGGCGACGAGCGCGGAGTCGGTAATCCGCACCTTGTGGTGCGCCTCGTAGCGCTCGCGCAGGCCGCGCAGGATGGCGACGGTGTCCTCCACGGACGGCTCGCCGACGAACACCTGCTGGAAGCGGCGCTCCAGCGCGGGGTCCTTCTCGATCCGCTCGCGGAACTCGTCCAGCGTCGTCGCGCCGATCATCCGGAGCTCGCCCCGGGCCAGCATGGGCTTCAGCATGTTCCCGGCGTCCATCGCGCCCTCGCCGGACGCGCCCGCGCCGACGACGGTGTGCAGCTCGTCGATGAACGTGATGATCTGCCCCTCGGCCTCCTTGATCTCGTTCAGGACGGCCTTCAGGCGCTCCTCGAACTCGCCGCGGTACTTCGCGCCGGCCAGCATGGAGGCGAGGTCGAGCGAGACGAGGCGGCGGTTCTTCAGCGAGTCGGGCACGTCGCCCGCGACCAGGCGCTGCGCGAGGCCCTCGACGACGGCGGTCTTGCCGACGCCCGGCTCGCCGATCAGCACAGGATTGTTCTTGGTGCGCCTGGCCAACACCTGGACGACGCGGCGGATCTCGGAGTCGCGGCCGATCACCGGGTCGAGCTTGCCCTCGCGGGCGCGCTCGGTGAGGTCGAGCGAGTACTTGTCGAGGACGGACTCGCCGCCCTCAGACTCGGCCGACGTCACGCGCTTGCCGCCGCGGGACGCCTCGAAGGCCTCCTTCAGCGCGTCGGCGTCCACACCCTGCTTCGTCAGCAGGGTCAGCGCGTCGGACGGGACGGTGGCCAGCGCGATCAGGAGGTGCTCCGTCGCGACGAAGCTGTCGCCCAGCGCGTCGGCCAGGGTCTCGGCCTGCGCGAGGACGCGCGCCAGCGGCCCGCTGATCCCGGGCTGGCTGACGGAGCTGCCGCTCGTGGCGGGCAGCTTCTTGATGGCGGCGACGGCGGCCGCGTCGACGGCGGCGGGGTCGGAGCCGACGGCCTCGAGCAGCGCGCCGACGGTGTTGTCGGGGGTGAGCAGGAGCCCGTGGAGCAGGTGCACCGGCTCCGCGTTGGGGTTCCCGTTGGTGAGGGCCTGGCGAACCGCCGCCGTGACGGCGTCGCGAGACTTGGTGGTGAGCCTTTCCGTGTTCATGAAGTGAGTGTCTCCTTGGTAGAATTCAGAGTTGAGTCTACCTCACTCAACCTCAGAGACAAGACTGATATTCCCCCGGGCCTACAGCTCGTCGTCGCGGGTCGGGCGGTCGATGCCGAGGACGCCGTCGACCTCGCTTAGCTGGGCGAGGACCTCGCGCAGCGCGGGGCCCGAGCGGAACCGCATCTCGGCCCGCACCACCTTGACGCCGTCCTGCTTCGCCTGGCGCGTATTGATGAGCGTGGTCTCGCAGCCCAGGGCGTTCGCCTCGTGAAGCAGGTCGCGGAGCACGCCCTTGCCGTCCTCGTACGTGACCACGACCGTCGACCGGTCGCCCTTCTGGGGCATCAGCCGCGAGAGCGGCGCGACGACGGAGACGGCGACGAAGTGCAGCGCCGTCGCGGCCGCGGCGAGCGGGATCAGGCCCGCGCCGCAGGCCATGCCGATGGCCGCAGCCAGCCAGATCGACGCCGCGGTGGTCAACCCGCGCACGACGTCGCGGTTGACGAAGATCACGCCGGCGCCCAGGAAGCCGACGCCGGACACGATCTGCGCCGCGATGCGCGACGGGTCGCGCGTCACGTGGTATTCGGCGAGGTAAATGAAGCCCTCGACCGAGATGAGCGTGAACACGCAGCTGCCGACTCCGACGAGCGCGTGCGTGCGGATGCCCGCCGCCTTGTGCTGGAACTGCCGCTCCAGGCCGATGAGCGAGCACAGGACGAACGCGATCCCCACGAGCAACAGCTGCAGCGGCACCGCTGACCAGTCGAAAATCATGACCGCACCCTAACCCCGCCATCGCCGAGACGCGCGGAGGCGCCTCCCATCGCGCAGAATAGGGGCATGGCTCATAGGACGGCGACGACGGAGGGGGCACTGCGCCGCGTGCTCGCGATGCTGGTGTCGGAGTCGTCGATCTACGGCGTCCTCCTCGTCTCGGGACTGCTCGTCGTCGTGGTGACGCGCTCCAACACCGACTCCGCCGCGGTGCTGGCGAAGGTCCTCGGCTCGGCCGTGGTGTTCTGGCTCGCGCACGTCTACGCGGGGGCCGTCTCGCACCTCGGCGACGCCCCAGGACCCGGCCAATCACACGTCGGCCAGCTGAAGCAGGCGTTGCGGGACTCGGTGGGGCACATGTGGGGGATGCTCGCGGCGCCGATCGTCCCCGCGCTCGCGCTGTGCGCGAGCCTGCTCGGGTGGATCGGCCAGGAGCAGGCGATCTGGGCCACCCTGTGGCTGAACGTCGCGCTGCTGGCGGTGCTCGGCTTCTGGGGCGTCTCGCGCTGGTCGGGGAGGCTCGTCGTACGCCTCGCCGGAGCGGCGACGACGGCGGGCCTCGGCCTGGTGCTCGTGCTCATGAAGGCGCTGATTCACTGACCAACCCGCGACTGGCAAGCGGAGACGGCCTGTGCGCGTGGGCAGGGCCCCCGTCGATGTGACCCCCGGGCGGTC
>CAYVWO010000283.1:0-3799 GCA_964455495.1 uncultured Tessaracoccus sp. | reverse complement strand
CCGGTCGCGGTAGATCATCGACGCCGACTGCCGCAGCATCGGCGCGAACATCTGCGTCATGCCCTGGAGCTCGGGCAGGTCGCCCTCCTCAGGGGTCGTGCCGCGCTCGAGCGCGTCGGCCAGGCCGTCGATGATGGGCTCGATGGTGCGGCGCCAGCCCTCGCCCGTCTCGTCGAGCCAGCCGGAGCGCGAGACCGCGCGCGCCGGTCGGCCGGTCTCGGGCAGCCCGGTCGCGGCGCTGAGCCAGGACTGGGCCAGTCGCTCGGCGTCGACGACCGCGGCGCGCTCCGCCGGCGTGAGCGCCGGGTCGGCGCCGGACTCGGCGGCCAGCTGCTTGGCCGCCGTCAGCGTCGTGCGCCACGCGGCGTCGGGGTCGCGGTCGGCATTCGTCATGCCGAACATCGCGCCGCCCTGCATCTTGCTCACCCTCGCCACGAGGTCCTCGAGGTTCAGGTTCTCGGCGTCGCCGAAACCGAGCTGCTCGAGCATCTTGCGTAGCTGTTCGAAGTCGAAGCCCCCGAAGGGGTTGTTGCTGGACATCGGTCCCTCCTTCGGTGCCCATTCTTGCCTACCGCGCAAGCCTCCGCGACCGCCGGCCTTTGTGCTCTTGCTAGGGTTCTCACACAGCATCGGAAGGATTGGAGGGGCAGTGTCACGCAACGCGTTGGCCGTCGTGTCGTCGCTGCTCTTCGCGGCGTTGGCCGCGCTGTTGGTCCTCCTCCCCGTTCCCTACGTCGCGTGGCGCCCCGGCCAGACCATCGACGTGCTCGGCGCAACGGACAAGGGCGCCGTGATCGACGTCTCGGGCCTGCCAACGTACGAGACCAGCGGGCGCCTGCTCATGACGACGGTCTCCACCACGAGCGTGGACGCGTCGCTGAGCCTGCCCGAGGCCATCTTCGTCTACCTCGATCCCACCTCTGACGCGATGCCGCGCGAGGTGATCTACCCGCCGGGCAAGTCGTCGGACCAGGTCGAGAGCGAGGCCGTCGCGATGATGGACTCCTCGCGCAACAACGCGACGGTGGCGGCGCTCCGCGCGGGCGGAGTCAAGGTCACCGAGCTGCCCCGCGTGAAGTCCGTCGTGCTTTCGGGACCAAGCGCCGAGAAGCTCCAGCCGGGCGACCTGATCACCGCGGTCGACGGCGAGCCCGTGACCACCGAAGTGGAAGTCGTCGACCAGATCTCGACCCACAGCGTCGGCGATCCCGTCGTCTTCAGCGTGCTGCGCGACGGCAAGGAGCTCGCCGTCAGCGTCATCACGGGCGCGAGCAACACAGACTCGCGCCAGCCGGTCGTCGGCATCAATGTCGACATCGGCTTCCGCTTCGAGCCCGTCGTCGCGTTCAACATCGACGCCGGCGTGACCGGCCCGAGCGCCGGCCTCGTCTTCGCCCTCGGGGTCTACGACCGGATCACCGAGGGCCAGCTGATCGAGGACCGCACCGTGGCCGGCACCGGCACCATCGACGCCTCGGGCCGGGTGGGCAGGATCGGCGCCATCCGGGAGAAGATCCGCGGCGCCGAGCGTGACGGCGCAGAGACCTTCCTGGTGCCGGAGGGCAACTGCGCCGACATCGGCGAGCTCGACGCGAACCTCACCCTGGTGAAGGTCCCCACCCTCAAGGACGCCATCTCGGCGCTCCAGCTCATCAACGAAGGAAACACCGCGGAGGTGCCCACCTGTGGCTGACTCGACCCCCCTGATCGCCTGCCTGATGGACATCGAGCGGCACGTCTCGTCGGCGGGCTGGGATCAACCGGCCCGGCTGTTCGCGCTCGTCACCACCGGCACCCTCCTGGAGGTCGAGCCCCAGCTGCGGGGACGCGTCCCCGAGACCGCGGACGACGCCCTGACGGCGATCGAGCAGGACGAGTTTCACGCCACCGGCGACCTGTTCGAGCGGCTCGGCGGGATCTTCTGGCCTGACACCGTCGGCGGCTGCGCGATCGCGCTTGAGCGCGCGTTCCTGCCGCCGGCCTACGAGGCCGACCTGCCGACGGATCCCGACGCGGCGGCCGAGTTCGTCGCGAAGCACCCCGAGCGCAGCGACATCCGTGTCGTCGTCGGCGTGCTCCGCGACGGCGCGCGCCACGGCCTCGCCCGGGTCCAGAGTGCCCCCGAAGACCTGCTCGGCGCCGAGGACCTCGTCCCCGGGCTTGCCGAGGCGCTGCTTGCCACGTTCCGCGAGGAGGAGTCATGACCCAGCACCAAGAGGCGGAGCCCCGGCGCGGGGCCCTGCTCTGGACCGTTCTGATCCTCGGCGGGCTGGCGCTCGCCGCGGTGGTCGCGTCGCGCGTCGCCACCGACTACCTGTGGTTCCGCAGCATCGACTTCCAGACGGTCTTCACCACGCGGCTCGCCGCGCAGATCGGCCTGTTGGTCGTCTTCGGCGCCTTCATGTTCGTGGTCACCTTCTTCAGCATGGCGCTCGCCTACCGGCTGCGCCCGCCGGTGCGCCGCGCGAACCTGGACTCGGAGTTCCTCGTCCAGCTGCGCGACGTCCTCGACGATCGCTCCCGCCTGCTGATGGCGCTGCCCGCCGGTCTCCTCGGCATCCTGGGGGGCCTCTCCGCGCTCGCCATGGCCGACACGTTCCTTGCCTGGTGGCACCGGACGCCGTTCGGGAAGCCGGACCCCTACTTCGGCCTCGACGCGAGCTTCTACGTGTTCACGCTGCCGTGGGCGCAGTTCGTGCTCGGGTTCGTGATGTTCGCCGTCATCGCGGCCACGGTCGCCGCGCTCGCCGTGCACTTCATGACGGGCGCGCTCAACGCCGCGGCGCTGCGCGGTGCGGGCAGCGCCCCCGCGGGAGTCGGGGCGCAGCGGCACCTCTCGATCATGCTGGGCGTCGTGATGCTGCTGTTCGCGGCCAGCGCGATCCTGAACCGCTTCGCGCTCGCGGTCACCGACAACAAGCTCTTCACCGGCGTCGGCGCCACCGACTTCGAGTCGCGCATGCCCGTCGCCCTGATCATGGCGTCGATCTGCGTGATCGCCGCGATCGCCTCGTTCGTCAACGCGTGGATGCTCCGGTGGAGCGTCCCGGGCGCATCGATCGCGCTCGTCGTCGTCTCCGGCCTGCTGCTCACCATGGTCTACCCGTGGGCCATCCAGAACCTCATCATCGACCCCAACGAGTACGACAAGGAGAGCCCCTTCATCGGCAACAGCATCGCCGCGACGAGGAGCGCTTTCGGCATCGACGGGGTCGAGATCGAGGACTACGAGGTGACAACGACGGCCAGCGCGGGGCAGCTGCGCGCCGACGCCGAGGCCCTGCCCGCGATCCGCCTGATCGACCCGGCGATCGTGCCGCGGACCTTCGAGCAGCTGCAGCAGGTGCGCGGCTACTACACCTTCCCGCAGACGCTCGACGTCGATCGCTACGTCATCGACGGCCGCCCCACCGACTCGGTCGTCGCGGTCCGCGAGCTGGACCTCAACTCGGTCGAGTCCGGCGACACCTGGAACAACCGCCGGACGGTCTACACGCACGGCTACGGCATGGTCGCGGCGTTCGGCAACCAGCGCCAGGCCAACGGCGAGCCCGTGTTCTTCTCGGGCGGCATCCCCACCGTCGGGAAGCTGCCCGAGCACCAGCCGCGGATCTACTTCGGCGAGCGCACCGACTATTACGTCGTCGTCGGCGCACCTGAGGGCAAGGCGCCGGTCGAGCTGGACACGCCCTCGGGCGGCGAGGGCCGCACGGAGTCGCTGTACACCTACGAGGGCAAGGGCGGCGTCCCCATCGGGAACCTGCTGAGTAGGGCGGCGTTCGCCATCCGCTTCGGCGAC
>CAYVWO010000282.1:3336-3838 GCA_964455495.1 uncultured Tessaracoccus sp. | reverse complement strand
CGTCGGGCCACGCGTGTAGCCGGTGACGCGCGCGTCGATCTCGAACTCCTGGAGCACGGCCGCCAGCTGGCGCACCACCTTGTCGGAGGCCTCTGTGCGGCTCTTCGGCCTGGATCCGGGCGAGAGCGCCTGGTCGCTGGGAAGGAGGTAGGCGATGTCGCCGCTCAACTGCAGCTGCTCCGCGCGCGGCGGGGCGGGCGTGTGCGGCGGGGGGGCCAGGTCGCGCGGCTCGTCCTTCGGGCGTCCGGCGAGCGTCCGCGGCGCCGGCGCGACGGCCTCGGGCGCAGCGGCCTCGGGCTCCGCGGGCGACAGGTAGAAGTCCTCGGACGGCTCGTAGGCCTCTTCTTCTCGGAACGAGTCCTCGATCAGCGGCGTGTCGTAGGGCACGTCGACGCCGAACCTGACCTTCTCGCGCGGGGCATCGACGCGCCCGCACGGGCAGCCGAGCAGCACCGCGGGAACCGCGGGAAACAGCTGGAGCGGGCGCGCGACCAGCACCGGC
>CAYVWO010000282.1:2898-3326 GCA_964455495.1 uncultured Tessaracoccus sp. | reverse complement strand
ATCTCGTGCAGCGGGCGCCCGATCACCACCAACGCGCCGAAGAGCAGCACAAGCGAAAGCAGCGGCACCGACACCCAGGCGGTCAGCAGGTCGGTGAGGATGCTCGAGGCGACATAGCCGACGACGCCGCCGGCCTCGCGCACTGCCGGCATGTCGGCGGGGGTCGGCAAGCCGCGCGCGATGTGCACCAGGCCAAGGCCGCCCATGGAGATCAGGAACCAGCCGAACCCGGTTCGCGGAGCGACGTCCACGTCGCGCGGGTGCCGGAGCACGCGCCACGAGCCGTAGAGCAGCACCGCGGGAATCACGGGAGAAAGCGAGCCGAAGACGGTGGTGATGGCGACGCCGATGGCCTCGCCGACGGCTCCGGGCAGCGCGAACCAGAACCGGGCCGCCACCACGATGGCGAGCGCCAACAGGAGAAGGCC
>CAYVWO010000282.1:0-2888 GCA_964455495.1 uncultured Tessaracoccus sp. | reverse complement strand
TTGGGGTCGACGTCCTGCGCTGCGCCGCCGAAGCTGCGCGCCACCCAGCCGACCCCGGCGGCGAGCGCGGCGAACACCGCGCCGACGCCCTTCAGGAGGGTGACCCCGACGCCGGGGCCCTGCTTTGCCGGCGGCTGCTTTGCCGCGGGGCGCGACGAGGACGCGCGGGTGGTCGTTTTGGCCGGACCCTTGGGGGCCGGCTTCTTGGCCGTGGAACGTGCAGCGCCTGACCCGCTCGAGGAGCGCGCCTTAGTGCTGGTGTTCCGCGCTGGGGAAGTAGTGCGGGACGCCATGGTCGCCACCCTAACCGACATCGGCCCCGATGCGGACGAGGTCGGGCCGCCTCGACCTGGATTGGCACACTGGGCGCATGGAACGGCGCGTGAGCATCAGGACGCGGGTGATCTCCGCCGTCGTGCTGCTCACCGGGCTCGCGCTCGCGTTGAGCGGCGTGCTGGTCTACCTGCAGAGCCAGGCGAGCCTGCAGAGCCGCGTCTCGGCCGACCTGGCTCGCGTGGCGGACGAGATCGAGTTGCTCGCGGCGGAGCTCGACCCCGCGACGGGCGAGCCCTTCGCCGAACCCGATGTGCTCCTTCGCGCCGCGATGGAGCGCGAGGTGCACCTCCCCTCCGAGGGCTCCTTCGCCGTCCTCGAGGGGCGCGTCCGCTTCATCGCCCAGCCCGCCGTGCGCTTCCGCCCGGAGAAGAACCCCGAGCTGGTCGAGGCCATCCTCCCCCTGACGACGGGCGACGTGGTCGTCTTCGGCGAGGCCGAGACGGCGCTGGGCGGCGTCCGCTACGTCGTCGTCCCCGTCCGGTTTCCCGAGACCGGCGCGACCGGCGCGATGGTGCACGTGGTCGACATGGACGCGGAGCGCGCGCTGCTGCGCCCCACCTTCACCACGTACGCGCTCGTCGCGGCCGGCTCGCTGGTGCTGGTCGCGATGCTGATCGCCCTGCTCGTCGGGCGGCTGCTTCGTCCCATGCGCTCGATGCGCGAGACGGTGGAGCGGATCACGGAGACCGACATCTCGCAGCGGGTTCCGGTCGATGGGTCGGACGACCTCTCCGCGCTCGCGGCGACCGTCAACGGCATGCTCGACCGCCTGGAGACGGCGGTGACCGGGCAGCGCGAGCTTCTGGACGACGTCGGCCACGAGCTGCGCACGCCGCTGACGATCGTGCGCGGCCACCTGGAGCTGATGGACGCGGCCGACCCGGTGGACGTCGCGTCCTCGCGCGCGCTGGTCATCGACGAGCTCGACCGGATGCGGCGCCTGGTCGACGACCTGCTGACGCTGGCGAAGTCGGAGCAGCGGGACTTCGTCGTGCCCACCACGACCGACGTCGCCCGGCTCACGGACGAGACGCTCGCGAAGGCGACCTCCCTCGGCTCCCGCCACTGGGTGCTCGAGGGCCTCGCCGACGTCGAGGCCCCGCTGGACGCCCAGCGCATCTCCCAGGCGTGGCTTCAGCTCGCGGCCAACGCGGTCCGCTACTCGGCCGAGGGCTCCCGGATCGGCATGGGCAGCGGCGTCGACGGCGGCGACCTGCGGCTCTGGGTGCGCGACGAGGGCGTCGGCATCGCGGCCGAGGAGCAGGGTCGGGTCCTGGAGCGGGCCGAGCGCGGCCGCTCCGGCACGGGCACGGGGCTCGGCCTTGCGATCGTGTCGTCGATCGCCAAGGCGCACGGCGGGCGGGTCCTCGTGGACTCGGCCGAGGGGGCGGGAACCCGGGTCACGATAGTCGTGCCGGTGACAGAGGAGGAGCGGCAGTGAGCCAGATCCTGATCGTCGAGGACGAGCCGCGCATCGCGGCCTTCATCGCCAAGGGCCTGAAGGCCGCCGGGTTCACGCCGGTCGTCGAAGCCTCGGGCCTGCTCGCGGTCGCCCGCGCCGTCGCGGGCGAGCCCGACCTCATCGTGCTCGACGTGGGCCTGCCCGACGTCGACGGCTTCGAGGTGCTGTCGCGGATCCGCGGCCAGGGCGTCGCCACCCCCGTGATCATGCTGACCGCGCGCTCGGCGGTCGCCGACACCGTCGCCGGGCTGCAATCAGGGGCAGACGACTACATGGCCAAGCCGTTCAGCTTCGAGGAGCTCCTCGCCCGGATCCAGCTGCGGCTGCGGACCGACGCCGCGGGCGACTCCCCCACCGTCCTCACCCACGGCGACCTCTCGCTCGACCTGCGCACGCGCCACGCCACCGTCGCGGGAAGGGAGGTCGAGCTCACCGCGCGCGAGTTCACCCTCGCGGAGATGTTCCTGCGCAACCCCGGCCAGGTGCTGAGCCGCGAGCAGCTGCTGAGCGGCGCGTGGAGCTACGACTTCGACCCGGGCTCCAACGTCGTCGACGTGTACGTGCGCTACCTGCGCAAGAAGCTGGGTGCGGAGCGCTTCGAGACGGTGCGCGGGATGGGGTACCGGCTGCTCAGCCGCTGATCAGTCCGCGCTGACCGGCGACGCGGGGCTCACCGCGGAGACCGCCGACGGCGCGGTCGAGGCGCTCGTTGTGACCTGCTTGGTCGGCTTCCTCGTCGGAGACGCGCTCTTGGTCGGCGACGGCTTCCCCGTGGGCGTCGGCGTGGCGCTGGGCAGGGCCGAGGGGCTGAGGGACGGCGTGGGCCTGCTCGGCTCCGGGGAGCCGGTCGTCGACGCCGACGGCCCGACGGTGACCGCCGGGCGCGGGATCGCGTCGGACGGCCCGTGGTCGAGGAGCGTGGCGACGCCGAGGACGCAGGCACCTACGCCGAGCGCGCCGGTGACGGCCCACGCGTAGGCGGACTTGGCCATCAGTGTTCTCCCTTCTTGGCTGCCAGGCTAACCGCCCTGGCCGCGGCGGCGTAGCGTTCCGCGAGGCCGAGGCGGACGAGCGCCTGGTCCGGCGCCGC
>CAYVWO010000281.1:0-3839 GCA_964455495.1 uncultured Tessaracoccus sp. | reverse complement strand
GGCGAGCATCGCGAACCCGGCGAAGCGCCCCAGCTCCCGGCGCCGGCGCACGAGCCAGGGCGCGGAGACGGCCGCGAGGACGAGCAGGACGACGGCCTCGTAGGTCAGCCAGGTGATCCCGATCGCGGGATAGACCAGCTTCACGACGGGGGTGCCCAGCGTCGCGAACTGCGCGACCGCGACGTACGGCACCAGCAGCCAGGACACCCGGTTGCCGAGCGTCCTGAACCTGTCGGTCTCCGGCGTCATTCAGGCCTCGGGGCGCTGCAGCATCGCGGGATCCAGCTCCGCCGGGTCGAGCGGCGGGACCTCGACGCGCGAGACCAGCTCGTGGCTCGTCGCGGTGCGCTCCTCGTCGTCGCTGAACAGCACCTCGTGCATCTTCTCCCCCGGCCGCAGCCCGGTGAAGACGATCCTGATGTCCTTGCCCGAGCGTGCGATGAGGCCCTTGGCGACGTCGAGGATCTTGACCGGCTCGCCCATGTCGAGGACGAGGACGTCGGCGGGTCGGCCGATGGCACCGGCCTGGATGGTCAGCTCGCACGCCTCGGGGATGGTCATGAAGTAGCGCGTGATGTCCGGGTGCGTGACGGTGAGCGGGCCGCCGGCCTCGATCTGCGCGGTGAACGTGTGAAGCATCGAGCCGCGGGAGCCGAGCACGTTGCCGAACCGCACCGAGAGCCAGGTGCGGCCGGTCCGCTTTGCGAAGTGGGCGGTCAGCTCCTCCGCGAGCCGCTTGGTCTTGCCGAGCACGCTGGTGGCGTCTGCGGCCTTGTCGGTGGAGATGTTCACGAATCGCTCGACGCCGTAGGCCTCGGCGGCGCGCAGCACGTTCAGCGTGCCGAGCGTGTTGGTCTTCCACCCCTCCAGCGGGTACTGCTCGAGCATCGGGAGGTGCTTCAGCGCGGCGGCGTGGAACACGACGTCGGGGCGGTGGGCGGCGAAGACGGCGTCGAGGGCGGGGGCGTCGCGGATGTCGCAGAGGACCATGTTCGGGGTGTCGAGGAGCCCCTGGTTGTAGATCGACAGCTGGGTGCCGTGGAGGCCGGACTCGTCCCGGTCCAGCATGACGAGCTCCTTCGGCCCGAACCGGTGGACCTGGCGCGCGATCTCGGAGCCGATCGACCCGCCGGCGCCGGTGACCATGACCACCTTGCCGGTGAGGTAGCCGGAGATCTCGCCGAGGTTCGTCGTGATCTGGGCGCGGCCGAGGAGGTCGGTGACGTCGAGCCGGTGCAGGCTGCTGAGCTCGACGCGGCCGCTGACGATCTCGCGCGTCGCCGGCATGACGAGGACGCTGAGGCCCGCGTCGTCGGCGATCCGCGAGATGCCCTGCATCAGCGCGCGGCCGGCGGTGGGGATGGCGACGATGACGGTGCGCACGCCCTTGTCGCGGGCGGCGTCGGCCAGCTGCTCCAGACCGCCGAGCACCTTCGCGCCGGAGAGGTGCAGGTTGCGCTTGGCCGGGTCGTCGTCGAGGTAGCCGACGATCTCGAAGGGGGCGTCGACGTCGTAGTCGAGCAGGCGCCCCAGCTGAGCGCCGGCGTTGCCCGCGCCGTAGACCAGCACGGCCTCGGTGTCGCCCGACTGCTGATTCGCCCTTGTCAGCGCCCGGAACAGGAACCGCCCGGCGGCCATGAGGACCAGCGCGGCCAACGGGACGGTGAACGTGACGACGCGCGGGTACCCGGGGGTCGCGACGAGCGCCGACAGGACGCCGAGGACCAGCCCGATGCCGAGCGTGATCCCGGCGAGCTGCACGGACTCCTCGAACGACGCGATGGTGTGCCTGCCGCGGTAGAGCTTGGTTACGAACCCGACGACGACCTGCGCGATGATCGCCAGGACGGCGTACTGGAGGACGAAGTGCGCCTCCTCGCCGCGCAGGTTGAGGCTGTATCGGGCGGTGACGAGCGCCACCACCGCCATGGCCCAGCACAGCCCGTCCCACAGGGCGAGCCCGACGCGCAGGAGACCCGCGCGGGTCGAAATGGCGGGCAAGGATCCTCCAGGAGTTGGCGCCGTGTCTGTCGTCGAGATTCTACCCACGCGCTCGCTGAGCCGGTTGCGGCGTCGCTTCGCTCCTCTGGCGCGCCTCAAGGGACGGCGGGGTCCAGCCTTCGCGCGGGGCGAGGGCAAGCAGGAGGATCGCGGCGGCGAGGCCGTGGCTCAGCATCGCGGTGAGGATGCTCGCGTTGCCCAGCACGATGCAGGGCAGGAACATCAGCATGTAGCCCACCGAGGGCGGGAGGCCCTTCGCGGCGAGGTCGACGGCGATCAGCACCGCGCCGAAGAGCACCCCAGCGATCAGCATGCCCGGCCAGCCGGCCTGGGCGAAGCCGTCGCCGAACAGGTTCACGTTCGACGAGTTGGTGGTCACGCCGTGGATCTCGCGCCCGATCACGAACGGCACCGGCATGTCGTAGGGGAACGTCACCAACCCGCGGAGGAGCCCCTCGGAGAGGAAGACGAAGCGGTGCTCGTCGAAGAACGAGACGTAGTTGGCGGCCAGCTGCCCGGGGGTCGCGAGGAAGCGGCGCGTGAACAGCGAGCTGAGCCACACGGTGTTCAGCGCGACGTCGAGCACCCCGGCCAGGACCATCCCGAGCGCCAGCCCGGCGGGCAGCAGCGCCGTCGCGACGGTGCGACGGATCAGCACCGACATCAGCAGCAGCGCCGGGATGGCGAAAAGGAACGTCTTGAACCCGGTCTGCAGGTAGACGAACCCCTGGGCGGCGATGCCGACGGCGACCAGCCACCACCACCTGCGGTGCAGGCCGAGGATGATCACCAGCGGGATGGCCACGTAACACGCGGCGGGCACCATGTAGGCGAGCAGCGGGAACGCCGCGAGGCTGGCCTTGTAGTCGTCGCGGATCTCGTAGACGCCGGTCAGGCCGGTGATCTCCAGCCGGACGCCGCCGACGGCGACCAGGGCGAGGATCGTGGCCGCGATGAACGCCCCGACGGCCGCCCAGTACCAGCGCGTGGGCACCCGCGGCGGGGTCCAGGTCAGGCGCGCGTGCCCCCATCTCGCCATCAGGGCGGCGCCCGCGAAGGCGACCCCCATGAACAGGCACAGCAGGGCGATCTGCGCCGCCGTCAGCAGCCCGATGACGTTGCCGACGACGAGCACCGGGATGACGACCGTCACGAAGATCATCCACAGCATGAAGTCCGACGGCCGCCGCAGCCTGGTCGGGAGCAGGAGAGATAGCGCGCCCAACTCCGCGATGGCTAGGCCCAACAGCCCCCAATCCGGCGCGGCCCAGGTGTAGCCGAGGTAGGCGTAGTTGGGGGAGACGAGGAGCGCGTACGCGGTCAGCAGGGTGAGCGAGCAGACCACCGTGGCCACGAGGTTCCACGGCCACAACTGGCGTTCGGCTGGCGCGGCGGGCATCACGGGTAGTATACGAGCCTCATGAAGACCGAGCCCGAGCCGCCGACGGCGGACATGCGCCGGTCGACGTCGACCATCATGGTCGGCACCCTGGCGGGCAACGGCGTCGCATGGTTGCTCAACTTCGCGCTGGCCCGCATCTTCACCGAGGAGACGTTCGGGATCGCGGCGGTCCTCATCGCCGTCGCCTCCATCTTCATCGGCGTCTCGACGCTGCGGCTCGAGGTGCTAAGCCAGCGGGTTACCGACGACGACGAGGCGCGGCTCCTGCTGTCGGCGGGGCTCTCGCTCTCGTTGTGGTGGGGCGTCGGGCTGACCGCGGCGGCCGGGATCGCGGTCGGGCTCGGGGCCGCCGCGTACTGGCTGGCGCTCGGCCTCATGGTCGCGTTGGGCTCGCTACAGCTGGTCGGAGCCGCCTCGCTCACCAGGCGGCGGGCGT
>CAYVWO010000280.1:0-3863 GCA_964455495.1 uncultured Tessaracoccus sp. | reverse complement strand
CCAGCCGCAGGAGGTGTTCCGCATCGACCACTACCTCGGCAAGGAGACGGTGCAGAACATGCTGGCGCTGCGGTTCGCCAACCAGATGTTCGAGCCCATCTGGAACAACCACTACGTCAGCCACGTCCAGATCACGATGGCGGAGGACATCGGCATCAACGGCCGCGCCGGCTACTTCGACGGCATCGGCATCACGCGCGACGTCATGCAGAACCACCTGTTGCAGCTTCTCGCCCTCACCGCGATGGAGGAGCCGACGAGCTTCGAGGCCTCCCAGCTGCGCGCCGAGAAGCAGAAGGTCCTCGCGGCCGCGCGGGTGCCCGAGCGCTACGACCTACACACGGCCCGTGGCCAGTACGCCGCGGGCTGGCAGGGCGGCATGAGGGTGATCGGGTACCGCGAGGAGCAGGGCGTCTCGCCCGAGTCGACGACCGAGACCTACTCTGCCATCCGCGTCGACATCGAGAACCGCCGCTGGGCCGGCGTGCCGTTCTACCTGCGCACGGCCAAGCGGATGCCGCGCCGCGTGACGGAGGTCGCGCTCAGCTTCAAGCGCGCGCCGCACCTGCCGTTCACGGCCACCGACACCGAGGAGCTCGGCACCAACGCGCTCGTCATGCGGATCCAGCCCGACGAGGGAGTGACGCTGCGCTTCGGCGCCAAGGTGCCCGGAACGCAGATGGAGATCCGCGAGGTCTCCATGGACTTCGGCTACGGCGGCTCCTTCACAGAGAGCTCTCCGGAGGCCTACGAGCGGCTCATCCTCGACGTGCTGCTCGGCGACCCGCCGCTGTTCCCGCAGCAGGAGGAGGTCGAGCTCAGCTGGAAGATCCTCGACCCCGTCCTCGACTACTGGGCCTCTCTTGACGAGGTCCCCGAGCAGTACCGCGCCGGAACCTGGGGCCCGCCCGCAGGCATCGACATGCTCGCCCGCGACGGCTTCGTGTGGCGCAGGCCGTAAGGAACCCGTAGATGATCATCGAACTCTCCAACACCTCGTCTCGGGACATCGCTTCCGCGCTCATTCGCGCCCGCCGCATGGTCGGCAGCGCCAGCGGGATGGTGCTCACCCTGTTGATCGTGACCGACGACGACCGCTTCGACGACGTCATCGACGCCGCGAAGGCCTCGGGCACCGCGCACCCGTCGCGCGTCATCGTCATCACCTACGTCGACTCGCCCGAGTCTCGCCTCGACGCGACCATCGAGGTCGGCGAGGGTCAACCGGGCGACATGGTGGTGCTGCGCCTCTCCGGCGAGCTGCGCGAGCACGCCGACGCCGTGTGCCTTCCCCTGCTGCTTCCCGACTCGCCCACCATCGCCTGGTGGCCGAACGAGGCGCCCGACAACCTCGCCGTCGATCCCGTCGGAAGCCTCGCGAACCGCCGCATCACCGACGCGGCCGGCTGCCGGGATCCGCAGTCCGCCCTCGTCCGACGCGCCAAGAATCACGCCGACGGCGACACCGACCTCACCTGGACCCGGCTGACCCGTTGGCGGGCGCTGCTGGCCGCCGCCCTCGACCAATCCCAGGCCGAGGTGACCGGCGCCGTCGTGACGTCCGCCCCCGACAACGCCCCGGCGACGCTACTGGCCGCGTGGCTGAGCGAGCGGCTCGGCGTCGATGTGGCCCGCGTCGACGGGCCCATGATCGGCGTCAACTCCGTCGTCCTCAACACCGCCGCCGGCGACATCTCGGTGCGCCGCGTGGCCGAGGGGACCGCCGTCTACCAGGTTCCCGGAGAGCCCGAGCGCACCGTGGCACTCCGCCGCCGCCCGCTGACCGACCTGCTGACAGAGGAGCTGCAGAGCATGGACGCCGACGACGTCTTCGAAGAGGCGACCCTTCGCGTGGCCCGCGACTCGGAGGCCCGCTGATGTACACGCGCGTGGTGCGGCTCGCGACGGAGGCGGAGGTAGCCGACGTTGTGGCCGTCCGCCTGCTTGCCCGCATCGTCGAGCTCCAGCGGAGCCAGCCGCTTGTGCACCTGTGCCTGACCGGCGGCGACGCGGCGAACGCCATGTACGAGCGGTTCGCGGAGCTGGCCGACGGCTCCGATCTCGACGCCGCCAAGCTCCAGCTCTGGTGGGGGGACGAGCGCTTCCTCCCCGCCACGGACCCCGGCCGCAACTCGCTGCAGGCGATCAGCCGCATCGCCCGGACCGTCTCCATCAACTCGGCCCACACCCACATGATGGCGGCCAAGGACGGCCGCAAGGACAGCCACGAGTCCGCGGCCGAGTACGAGGCGGAGCTGGGCGACACCCGGTTCGATATCACCCTGCTCGGCATCGGACGCGACGGCCACATCGGCTCGATCTTCCCGAATCACCCCAGCTTCGACGCGACCTCGCGCGCCGTGATCGGCGTCGAGGACGCGCCCAAGGAGCCGAGCGAGCGGATCTCGCTCACCCTGCCGACGCTGAATCGTTCCGACCAGGTGTGGTTCCTCGCCAACGGGGAGGAGAAGGCGGACGCGGTAGAGCGTGCCATCGAGGGCGACCTCGCGCTGCCGGCGGCGCACGTGCGCGGCGACGAGGCCACCTTCTGGTTCATCGACGAGGCGGCCGCCGGGGGGCTCCCGACGCCGTACATCTGCGCGCTTTAGTAGATGATCTCGCCGGAGGCGCGGCGGGCGCGCAGGGCGGAGACAGCCTCTTCGAGGATCTGCGCGGCCTCCGCCTCGGTGCGACGCTCCTTCACGTACGCAAGGTGCGTCTTGTAGGGCGTGATCTTCGGCGGCGGCGGAGGGTTGTCCGCGTCGGTGTTGGCGGGCAGGCCGCAGCGCGGGCAGTCCCAGGAATCGGGGATCTGCGCCTCCGCCGCGAACGCCGGCCGGGTCACATGCCCGCTGGCGCAGAAGTAGGACACGTAGAAGCGCGGGGCGGTGTCCCCGCGTTCTGCCTCACCCATGGGACCGGCACCCACGCGGGTGCCGCGAATGGCGTTGCCACCAGCCACTTTGCTTTTCTCCTTGGAGCGTTAGTGTGCGAAGACGAGAGCGCTTGGCTCAGCCGCCGAGCTTGTAAAGGAACAGCAGCCCGGCGATGGTGAGCAGCCAGACAAGGCCCAACACCACGGTGATCCGATCGAGGCGCCACTCGGCGGTGGAGGCGCCACCCATCGTGGTGGACATGCCACCGCCGAACAGATCGGACATGCCGCCCCCACGCCGCTTGTGGAGGAGGACGGTGGCCGCGAGCAGGATGCTGAGGATGATCGCGATGATCGACAGCGTCGTAATGGGCCAGGACACCAGGGGGACAATCACGCGGTACATGTTAACGGACCTCACCGGTTAATCCACATCGGGGCCCTGCTCGCCGAAACGAAGAGGGCCGGTGCCGACCCGAGGATCGACACCGGCCCTTTCGACATGGGCTGCGGCCGCTGCGCGACGCGGCCCGGCTCAAGGAGCGAAAGGCTCAGAGCTGGTAGAAGCGCACGATCGCCGCGAACTCGTCGGGCTTCAGCGACGCGCCGCCCACGAGGGCGCCGTCGATGTCGGGCTCGGCCATGATCAGCGCGACGTTGCCGGAGTTCACCGAGCCGCCGTACTGAATGCGGACGCTCTCCGCGGTCGCCTCGTCGTACAGCGCGGCCACCTCCTTGCGGATGGCGCCACACACCTCCTGCGCGTCGGCCGGGGTGGCCACCTCGCCGGTGCCGATGGCCCAGACGGGCTCGTAGGCGACGACGAGGCCGGCGACCTGCTCTGCGGTCAGGTCGGCGAGCGTCCCGCGCACCTGGTTCAGCGTGTACGCCACGTGCTCGCCCGCCTTGCGGATGTCGAGCCCTTCGCCGACGCAGAAGATCGGGGTCATGCCGGGCGCGAGCTCCTTCTTGGCCTCCGGGTTCTTGA
>CAYVWO010000279.1:0-3872 GCA_964455495.1 uncultured Tessaracoccus sp. | reverse complement strand
GCCGCGACGAGGAGCGAGGCGACGACGACGATGCCCATGGCCCGGTAGTAGAGGAACGAGTACAGCGCCACCGCGAGCAGGCCGATGAGGCCGGCGATCATGCCGACCCGCAGCTGCTCGCCGCCCAGCGTGGCGGAGACGGTCTCGACCTGGCTCGGCTCGAAGTTGAGCGGCAGCGAGCCGTACTTGAGGACGTTGGCGAGGCTGGCGGCGCTGTCGGCGGTGAAGTTGCCGGTGATCGACGCCTGGCCGTTGGAGATCTGCACCTGCGGCTTGACGGCCGACTGCACCACGCCGTCGAGGACGATGCCGAACAGGTCCTGCGGGCTGGTCCGGGTCAACAGGGCGCCGGTCAGCTCCTTGAACTGCGCCGCGCCCGCGGGCTTGAGGCTGAGCATGACCGCGTACGAGAAGTCGCCCTGCGGGATGCCGTAGGACGCGGACTCGAGCTCGGTTCCCATGACGGCCGTGGGGCCGAGCAGGTACTTCTGCACGCCCTCGGGGTCGCACGCCACCAGCGCGCGCGCCGGGTTGTCCGCCATGTGATCGCCGCAGGTGAAGTTGGCGAAGGCCTCGAGATCCGCCTCGGTGGCCTCGTAGGCGAGCACCTCCTCGATGCTCAGCTGCTCGGCGTCCTCGTCACCCCCGTCGGGGGGCGGCGGCGCCGTCGGCAGGCCCGGCAGGGTGTCCTCGGACGGGTCGTCGGAGGGCTTCTCTGGATCCTCGGCGGGGCCCGTTCCGGCGCCGGCCTCGAGCACCGGGCGCATGCTCAGCTGCGCGGTGGCGCCGACCAGGTCGACGAGGTCGTCGCGCGACACGTTCGGCGCCGAGACGACGATGTGGCGATCGCCCTGGATCGCCACGGTCGCCTCGCCGACGCCGAGGCCGTCGATGCGCTGCTGGATGATGTCGCGGGCGAGCTCCATGGACTCCATGGGGACCGTCTTGTTGGTGGCCTCGAGCGTGATGGTCTGGCCGCCCTGCAGGTCGAGGCCGAGGTTCGGCTTCCAGGTGTTGGTCAGCGCCATGATCGCGTAGAGCCCGACGATCACGAGCAGGAAGACGGTGAGGACGACCCCAGGTCGCCCCCGCTTGGCGGTTGTGGCCACGGTTAGTTCTTGTCCTCCGGGCGCGCCTCGGGCTCGTCGGTATCGGCCTCGGGGGTCGGGTCGAAGGTCAGCTCCTCCTCGGCCACCAGCGACGAGGCGTCGTCGGGAACGTCGTAGGACGCCACGTCGGCGGCGTCGTCGGCCTCGTCGGTGAACTCGAACTCCTCGTCCTCGGGGAGGACCTTGCGCGCGACGCTGCCCTTGAGGACGGTGATCTGCACGTCAGGGGCGAGCTCGACGATGAACTGCTTCTCGCCGGCGTGCGTGATGGTGGCGAAGAGTCCTGAGGTGAGCAGCACCCGGTCTCCGGGGGCGAGCTGGGAACGCATCTCCTGATCCTTGCGCGCGCGCTTCTGCTGCGGGCGGATCATCAGGAAGTACATGATCGCGAACAACGCGACCATCATGATAATGAAGTCCATGGGATTACTCCGGTCGTGGTCTGGGCCACCGCTCAGGATAGCGGAGACTGCAAGGAACTCTGAGCCGCCTCACTCGGCGTCTTCGAAGAGGGCGGGCATCGCGGCCGGAGGCCGGAGGCCGAGGTGCCGGTACGCGGCCCTGGTCGCGACGCGGCCGCGGGGCGTGCGGAACATGAGACCCTCGCGAATCAGGAACGGTTCGGCCACCTCGGAGACGGTCTCGATCTCCTCGCCGACGCTGAGGGCGAGCGTCGAGAGGCCGACGGGGCCGCCGTCGAAGAGCCGGCACAGCGCGTCGAGCACGGAGCGGTCGAGGCGGTCGAGGCCGCGCTCGTCGACCTCGTACAGCTCGAGCGCCGCGCGGGCAACAACGCGCTCGGCGACGGGGTGCCCCTTGACCTGCGCGAAGTCGCGGACGCGCCGCAGTAACCGGTTCGCTATGCGGGGCGTGCCGCGCGAGCGCCGAGCGATCTCGCCGGTCGCCTCCGCATCGATCGCGACGCCGAGCTTCCCCGCGGAGCCTGCGACGATCCCGGCCAGGTCAGCGGCATCGTAGAAGTCGAGCTGCGCGGTGAAGCCGAAGCGGTCGCGCAGCGGGCCGGGCAGCATCCCCGCCCGCGTCGTGGCGCCCACCAGCGTGAACGGCGGCAGCTCGATCGGGATGGCGGTGGCGCCGGGGCCCTTGCCGACGATGACGTCGACCCGAAAGTCCTCCATCGCCAGGTAGAGCATCTCCTCGGCCGGCCGCGACAGCCGGTGGATCTCGTCGAGGAAGAGGACGTCGCCCTCGTCGAGCCCCGAGAGGATGGCCGCGAGGTCGCCCGCGTGCTGGATGGCGGGGCCGGACGAGATCCGCAGGCCAGCGCCCATCTCGGCGGCGATGATCATGGCCAGCGTCGTCTTGCCGAGCCCGGGCGGGCCGGACAGCAGCACGTGGTCCGGCGTGGAGCCGCGGTGCCGCGCCGCGTCGAGCACGAGGCCCAGCTGCTCGCGGACCCGGGGCTGCCCCTCGAACTCGGCGAGCGACTTCGGCCGGAGCGCCGCCTCGTAGTCGCGCTCCTCCGGCACCGGCGCCGGGTCGACCTCCGAGTGCTCCATCAGCGTCCCTCCCCTGCCCGGCGCATCAGCGCCTCGCCAACGCGGTCAGCGCCGCACGCATCAGCTGCGCGATGCCCACCGAGGGGTCCGCCTCGACGAGGTGGGCCACCTTGTCGCACGCGGCCTCCGCGTCGCGCACCGACCAGCCGAGGCCCTGCAGCCCGTCGACGACCTGGCCGCGCCAGGCATCGTCCGGCGGCGCGACGGAGGGGCGGGAGTCGTCCTCGCCCTCGGAGGCCGCGAGCAGCGCCACCTTGTCCTTCAGCTCGATCACGATCTTCTGCGCGCCCTTCAGCCCGATGCCGGGCACGGCGGTCAGCCGCTTGACGTCCTCGGTCTGGACGGCGCGGCGGAAGTCGCCGGAGCCGAGGACCGAGACGATGGCCAAGGCGAGCTTCGGCCCGACACCCGAGGCGGTCTGCGCCAAGTCGAACGCGGCCTTCTCCCCTGCCGACGCGAAGCCGAAGAGGGTGAGGGAGTCCTCGCGGACAACCAGCGACGTGTGGAGGGTCGCCTCCTCTCCGGGCCGGAGCCCCGCCGCGGTGCCGGGCGTCACGTGCACGAGGAAGCCCACGCCTCCGACCTCGACGACGCAGGACGTCGCCCCGGCGTGCAGCGTGGTGCCGGTGAGTTGCGCGATCATCTCTTCCCCTTGGCTGCCGCGACGGCCGCGGCGTAACGATTGGTTGCCCCCCCGCGCCACACCTGGCACACGGCGACGGCGAGCGCGTCGGCCGCGTCGGCGGGCTTGGGCGGGGCCTCCAGCCGGAGGATCCTCGTCACCATCAGGGCGACCTGGGCCTTGTCCGCGGTGCCGGAGCCGGTGACGGCCGCCTTCACCTCGCTGGGCGTGTGGAAGCTGACGTCGACCCCGCGGCGGGCCGCCGCGAGCGCCGCGACCCCGGAGGCCTGCGCGGTGTCCATCACCGAGTGCAGGTTGTGCTGCGCGAACACGCGCTCGATGCCTGCCGCCTCGGGCTGGTAGCGCTCGAACCACTCGGCCAGCCCCTCCTCCAGCGCGAGCAGGCGGCGGGCGACGTCGAGGTCCGCGGGCGTGCGGACGACCCCGACGGCGACCAGCCGCGGGGGGCGGCCGACGGTGCCGTCGACGATCCCCACCCCGCAGCGCGTCAGCCCGGGATCGATCCCGATCACCCGCATGTCGTCAGCTACTCAGTCGAGCGCCTCGAGCGCCTCGACGACCTCGGGCGTCAGGTCCACGTTGGTGAACACGTTCTGCACG
>CAYVWO010000278.1:0-3899 GCA_964455495.1 uncultured Tessaracoccus sp. | reverse complement strand
CGCCACCGGCGCCGACCAGCCCCACACAGGGCCGTCATGAAATATCGAGGCTAGCGAGCGCCCATGCCAAGGGCTGACTAGGTGTTCGCCGGTCCACTCGAACCGGGGCCCCTTGATTGCACCAGGCGTGACCATGGGAACTAGCCTGCTCGGCTCCACGTCTGCCTGCTTCTGGATGTAGATCTTGTCCGCACCGGTTGCGATTCCGATCCCAACCTTCACGTCTGCCCGCTCCAGCGCGGGCAAGTCATCGAGTGCTGATAGCCAAGCGAGGTCGTCGGGGCTGCCATCCGGCCAGACCGCGTCGGTAGTGTGCCAATGCTCCATTCGGGCAGCCTTGGCATCTGGGCTGCTCCAACGCGAAGTCTCGCCTCTGCGCCAGCGGAGATAGTCACTGGCGGCCGACTCAGCGAAGAGCTCGCCGGCGGTAGCGACTGTGACCTTGCTCTGCTTGCCGCGGCGCAGGTTCACAATGGCGGGGTAAGCGCTCACCTTGTCATCGAACGCGTCGGCGTCATGCATAACCAGGACGTCATCGACGGCGAACTCGCGTACGACCTTGGCCCGCAGATCGCGTCCGTAGCCATTGCGCATCCACCTGTCCGCGCAGATATAGAGCAACCGGCCACCAGGACGCAGAACATCCATCCCCTTCTCGAAGAACCCAACGAAGATGTCCGCGCGGCCCGTCATGGTCGGGCACACGTGACGGTAGAAGGCGAGGAGTGCGGGGTCGAGGTTCTCCACGCGAATGTAAGGCGGATTCCCAATCACGAGATCGGCCTCAGGAACATCGGCAAGGAGGAAGTCCCCGACCTGAAACCACGCTTCGGCCAGTTCCTCGGCGATCGGGCACCCGGCGGAGTCGAGGATGCTTCGCGCGATGGCGCGGCAGTTCTGAACGTGCTCCGCACGAAGGTCGTAGCCGCGGAGGGAGTCGCGCAGTTCGTGCCAGGGCGCGCCGGATGCTGCAAGGCGTTCGACGATGGGTCCGACGAAGGCCCCGCCCCCGACGCTGGGCTCGACCACGCGCAGGCGCGACACGTCGCCCCGGTACTCGGCCATGTCGAGCATCAACTCGACGACCCAGCGGCGGGTGAACACTTCGCCCGTGGTCGTTACTGTCATCACAACCTCCGACTGCGACGCTAGTGGCCGGTACTGACACTTCTGCGTGAGTCGGGGCGACAGGACTCGAACCTGCGGTCTCCTGCTCCCAAAGCAGGCGCGCTAGCCACTACGCTACGCCCCGGGGTGAGACCGCCGAGCCTGGGTGGTGCCAGGCCCGACGGTTTCGAGCGGATGACGGGAATCGAACCCGCGTAGCTAGTTTGGAAGACTAGGGCTCTACCATTGAGCTACATCCGCAGAACCGCAGGCCAGCCTACCAGTGCTCGGCGTCGAGGCCCAGTTGCCGATGCTGGCATTTTGGGGCGGCGAGCCGAAGTCCTTGATTTTTCGTTTCGCGTAAATTATCTTTCATTTATGAGAACTGAGGCTCCTGCGCTGCTGCCCATCTTCCGTAGTCGCGCGCAAGCGGATCTTCTCGCCTGGCTGTATCTCCATCCCGGGCAGCGGTTCACGCTCACGGATCTCGCGCAGCGAGTTGACACGTCTGTCCCGACGGTGCATCGCGAGGCGAAGCGTCTGGTTGAGGCGCGACTGGTGACCGAAGATGTGCAGGGACGGAACCGGCTCCTCGGCGCGAATCTCAGTCATCCCGCGGCTTCGCCACTAGGCCGGTTGCTGGAGGTGACGTTTGGTCCGCGTCACGTCGTCGCGGAGGAGTTCTCGGGCATTCCTGGCGCGGAACGGGTCTTGATCTTTGGCTCCTGGGCGGCTCGCTACGCTGGCGAGAGCGGGCATGCTCCGAACGACATTGACGTCATGGTGATCGGCGATGACGTCGATCGGGGCGACCTGTACGACGCGAGCGACCGCGCGCAGCAGCGGCTGGGCCTTCCGGTGAACCCGGTGATGCGCACGCCGAGCCAGTGGGAGGACGCTGGTGACAGGTTATCGCGTCAGGTGCGCGAGCAACCAGTGGTCGATGTGACAGCAACGAGGGAGGCCGCGTGATGCCCCGATGGAAGCGTGGAGAGAGCGTCATAGAACGACTCGTCAGAGCAGGCTCACTGGATGTCATCGGCAAGTCGGCCTCGGACGGCTCCGCGGTGCTCGCGCAGGCGGGGCGGCGTCTGCGAATCGCTGAGGCGGCGCTGGAGATCGATCCCGACGGCGCATATACCAATGCGTATGACGCCGCCCGTCTTGCGGCAACCGCGCTCCTGACTCAACAAGGGCTGCGTCCCACGACCTCAGGCGGCCATCGAGCCGTCGAGGAGGCGCTCTTGGCGCAGTTCGGCCCAGGGTTCTCGAAGTTCAGCGTCTTGCGCCGTCGGCGTCATGAGTTGGACTATCCCGGCACGTCCTATAGCGAGGCGTCCGATGACGAGGCGCGCGACGCCGTCGAGACGGCTCGGCTGTTCCTTGAGACCGCCGAGAGGATACTGCCTGAGCTCGGCTTTTTCAGCGATTGATTCCGTGGAGTAGACCCTCGGTCTTCATGAGCCTGCTGTTGGGACGGAAGCTTGGCTCAAGCGGCGAGTCCCAAGAACTCGCGGATCGCGCGGGTCTCGCGGCGGGCCTGGGTGAGGCCCGAGTCGAAGACCGCGCCCAGCTTCGCGATGTCGCGTTCGGAGTTCTCGATCGGCATGGTCTCCGGGAACAGCAGGTACGCCCTGCCCTGGCGCTCCAGCTCCAGGAGCTCATCGAGGGTCCGGTTGTAGTTCGCGGGGCGCGCGAGGAGCGCCCGGGCGACTTCGGGGTACCGGCGGAAAAGCGCCGTGAGCGCTGCTGGTAGCCGGACGGGGGGCTTTCGATACCCGCGTGGCCGGGTGAAGACCACCAGAAATTTGTCGAACCCGTCCTGCTGGGCGGCGTCCAGCGCGATGCCTCCGGTGGGGCCGAGGGCGCCGTCGACGAAGTCCTCCCCGTCGATCTCAGTGATCGGCATCAGCAGCGGCATGGTTGACGACGCCCGCACCTTGCGCATCAGCTGAGGCTTGGGCTGCAGGTCGTCGCGGCCCCAGTAGAACATCCGTCCGTCGCGACACCGGAAGCCGCCGACGCGCACCTGCGCGGGGTTGCGCAGGAAGGTGTCGTAGTCGAGGGGGAGGAACTGGCCGGGGTCCGAGGTCTGCTCGTAGATCCAGTCGGAGTGGAACATCCCCTTGCCGCGAAGCCAGGTGCGGAGCCCGCCGAACTGGGGATCGGTCACGATGTCGACGAACGAGCGCCGGGACCGCGCCGGGTCCCGCGAGACGTAGTTGACGAGGCAACTGGAGCCTGCGGAGATCCCGCCGACCCAGCCGCAGAACACCCCGGCCTCCAACAGAGCGTTGATGACGCCCGACGTGAAGCTGCCCCGCATGCCGCCGCCCTCGAAGATCAGCGCGGCGTCCGGGGCGTTCGGGACGAGGTCGGCGTGGGTCGGCACGACCGCCATCCTATTGACCTCGCGCGCGCAGATCTCCGTATACGTCGAGGTGGCGTCACATGGGCCCTTCGTCGATGCATGCGGAGATTTGTGCACGGCCGGGGGAGGGCGAGTAGGTGCGATTGGAGCCCCGCGCGTGTGCCGGTAGAGTGTCCGGCGGCAATCTTTCGTCTTTCAGGAGTCCATTCGTGCCTAGCACCGCAGAGAAGCTGAGCCCGACGCGGGTCAAGCTCACCATCGAGATCCCGTTCAGCGACCTCAAGCCCCACCTCGACAAGGCCTATAAGGACATCGCCGAGCAGGTCAACATCCCCGGTTTCCGCAAGGGCAAGGTGCCCGCCGCGGTCATCGACCAGCGGTTCGGCCGCGGTGTCGTGCTGCAGTAGGCGATCAACGACGC
>CAYVWO010000277.1:0-3915 GCA_964455495.1 uncultured Tessaracoccus sp. | reverse complement strand
CTGACCGACTTCATCATCCAGACCCGCAAGGCCCACATGTTCATCACGGGCCCGGGCGTGATCAAGCAGGTCACCGGCGAGGAGGTCACTCAAGACGACCTCGGCGGCGCCGACGCGCACATGGGCCGCTCCGGCGTCGTGCACTTCGTGGCCGACGACGACGAGCAGGCCATCCTGATCGCGCAGAAGCTGCTGAGCTTCCTGCCGCAGAACAACACCGAGGACGCCCCGATCGTCGATCCCGACGACGTGGTGGAGTCGAACCCGAGGCTGCGGGACATCATCCCCGTCGAGTCCAACAAGGGCTATGACGTCCGTGAGGTCATCGCCGAGCTCGTCGACCACCAGGACTTCCTCGAGGTCCAGGCGGGCTGGGCGCGAAACATCGTCGTCGGCTTCGGCCGCGTCGTAGGCCGCACCGTCGGCATCATCGCGAACCAGCCCAGCGTCATGTCGGGCGTGCTCGACATCGACTCCTCGGACAAGGCAAGCAAGTTCGTCCGCTTCTGCAACGCGTTCAACATCCCCGTAGTGAACCTGGTTGACGTCCCCGGCTTCCTGCCGGGCGTGGCGCAGGAGCACAACGGCATCATCCGCCACGGCGCGAAGATGCTGTACGCCTACTCGGCGGCGACGGTGCCGAAGATCACCGTCGTCCTCCGCAAGGCCTACGGCGGCGCCTACCTGGCGATGTGCTCGAAGGACCTGGGCGCCGACAAGGTGTTCGCGTGGCCGACCGCCGAGATCGCCGTCATGGGCGCCGAGGGCGCGGCCAACGTGGTGTTCCGCAGGGAGATCATGGCCGCCGACGACCAGGACGCCAAGCGCGCCGAGCTGGTCGAGGAGTACCGCGAGACCTTCTCGACGCCGTACATGGCCGCCAGCCGCGGGCTCGTCGACGACATCATCGACCCGGCCGACACCCGGCGCGAGATCGCGATGGCGCTCGAGCTCCTCGTCGGCAAGCGCGAGACCCGGCCGGCCAAGAAGCACGGCCTCGGGCCGGCCTGATCGGACTGGACATGGAAGACAGCACACTCAAGGAGTTGCGCGACGCGCTCGCGGCACTCACCGAGCAGGTCTCGGCGCTCGAGTCCAAGGTCGCCCGGCTGGAAGCCCAGCAGGCGGTCCCGGAGGAGGACCTGGTGGCGATCGGCGCCGCGCTCGCGGCGTACTTCGGCTACAAGCCGAGGATCCGCGCCATCAGGTTCGGCCACCAGACCCGGTGGGCCGCCGCCTCGCGCGGCCGCGTCCACGACCGCTCCGTCCCGCACGTCCGCTAAGGAAAAGAACATGAAGCTCAAGGTGACCGTCAACCAGACGGAGTATGAAATCGATGTCGAGGTCGAGCAGGACGAGCGCCCGCAGCTCAGCCCGATCGTGATCGGCGTCAACGGCGGCTCGAACCCGATCCCGACCAAGGCTTCCGTGTCGGCCGTCAGCAGCAACGCCGTCGTGGCGCCGCTTGCCGGCTCCGTCGCGCGGATCCTCGTGGCCGACGGCGACGAGATCGAGGCCGGGCAGGTCCTGCTCGTGCTCGAGGCCATGAAGATGGAGACCGAGATCACCGCCCCCGCGGCGGGCAAGGTCGTCGCCGTCCTCGTCTCGCCGGGCGACGCCGTCCAGGGCGGCCAGGCGCTGATCGAACTCTGACCAACCGCAACGACCTGGCCCGGGGATTTCCCCGGGCCAGGTTTGTTGGTGAGGAAGGCAGGCGCCGGGTACGGCAGAATGGCGCCCATGCCTCCGCTCGACCGTGCCCGCGTGGCCCGTGCCTGGGCCGTCCACGTGTTCACCATGACCGGCGTGGTGTGGGCCTGCCTGGCCGCGCTCGCGCTGTTCGAGGGGCAGCTGGCGCTGATGTGGTTGTGGCTGGGCGTCGCGCTCATCGTCGACGGTGTCGACGGCACCCTCGCGCGCAGGGCGGAGGTCAAGACCTACGCCCCGGGGTTCGACGGCGCCGTGCTCGACAACGTCGTCGACTATCTGACCTGGACGTTCCTCCCCGCGCTCTTCATGTACCTGCACCTGCCGCTCGGGCCGCCCTGGCTCGCCGCGACGATGCTCGTCCTCATCTGCGTGTCGTCGGTGTTCTGCTACTGCAACGTCGGCCTGAAGACCGACGACTACTACTTCATGGGCTTCCCGGCCGCGTGGAACGTCGTCGCCGTCGTGCTGTGGCTGATGGACACGGGCGCGGCGTTCAACGTGACGGTCACCGTCGCGCTGGCGGTGCTCACCGTGGCTCCGCTCGCCTTCATCCATCCGTTCCGGGTGAGGCGGCTGATGGCCTGCAACGTGGTGGCGACGCTCGGCTGGACGGCGACGACGGCGATCTTGATCGTGCAGCGTCCCGACGCCGACCCGATCGTCCAGGCCTTGTGGTGGGCCTGCGGCGGCTGGCTGATGCTGGTCAGCCTCTTCCGGACCGTCGGAGAGTTGCGTCGGCGGAGTAGCGCCGCTCGAGGCTCCGTTCCTGCCTGAACTTCCGGATCTCGATCCACAGCCCGAACCCGATCAGGGCGGCGATCACCGCGAGCACGTGGGCGGGGTAGTGCGCGCCGTGGGTCCAGAAGTACACGTACGGGGCGACGAACGTGACGATCGCCGTCGCCGCGCCCGCGAGCCGCACGGCGCGGGTGGCCCCGGTCACCATCGCGATCAGCCCCCAGGTGTACGGGATGGCGGTCACGACGTCGATCAGCCAGAGCACCACGATGCTGCCGTGGAACTCCGGGACGAACACCAGGGGCAGCGCCCGCAGCGCCGAGTAGACGAACACCACCAGGTACACGTACGGCGTGCGGCCGGATGAGGAACGCGTTGCGCAAGATCTGAGCTTCGGGTCTACAGCAGGTTCGAGAACAGGCGGGCGGCGGAGTTGCGGAAGCGGCGCGCCCAGTTCCAGCTGTGGACGTCGGCCAGGGTCAGGGGGACGCAGTCCTTGAGGTCCGCCTCGAAGATCTCCTCGGAGCGGCGGGCGGCGTCGACGTCGTAGACCCACACCATGAGCTCCTTGTGGAGGCGCAGGCTGCGGATGTCGAGGTTCAGCGTGCCGATGCTCGTGGCCTTCCCATCGACGGTGAGCGTCTTGGCGTGGAAGAAGCCCTTCTCCCAGCGGTAGATGTTGACGCCCGCCTTCAGCAGCTCCTCGAAGTAGGTCTCGGCGGCGTACCAGGGGATCTTCTTGTCCAGCATCCCCGTCAGCAGCAGGTCGACCCGGACGCCGCCGGCGGCGGCGTTGGTGATGGCCTGCATCGTCTCGGGGTCGGGGACGAAGTAGGGCGTCTGGATGAGGACGCGGTCCTTCGCCCCGGTGATGGCCACCTGGTGCGCGCGCGTGGCGCAGAGCCAGGGGTCGTCGAAGCCGTGGTGCACCGTCTGGACGATGATGTCTCCGGGCGGGAGCGACGGGTCGGGATAGTAGCGCTCGTGGAAGAGGTCCTCGCCGTCGACCTCCAGCCACCTCACGTCGAACAGCTTCTCCAGGTCGGCGACGCCAGGTCCGGTCATGCGCAGCCCGGTGTCGCGCCAGGCGGGGAACCGCTTCCCCCCGTCGATGTACTCCTGGGCGACGTTGAACCCGCCCGTGTGGCCGATCTCGGAGTCGACGACGGTGATCTTGCGGTGGTTGCGGTAGTTGACCTTCGAGATGCCGGTCATGTCGAACCTGACGATGGCGCCCGCGTCGCGCAGCCGCTTCATCGTCCGACGGCTGTAGGGCGCCGAGCCGAACCAGTCGTTGAGCACCCGGACCTCGACGCCCGCGCCCAATCGCTCGACGAGGACGTCGGTGATGCGGTCGGTCAGGACGTCGTCCTTCCAGATGAAGTAGCTGATGTGGATGAAGGTCTTGGCGGCGGCGAGGTCGGCGACGAGCACGTCGAAGTACTCGTCCCCGTGCTCGTAGACGTC
>CAYVWO010000276.1:0-3920 GCA_964455495.1 uncultured Tessaracoccus sp. | reverse complement strand
CGAATGGCCCGCCGTAGCCGGGGCGCTTGGCCAACGACCCTGATCCCACCAAGGGCTTGCTGAACTTATGTTCGACCTCGGCCCTCGCCGATCGAGTGCGATCCGGGCGCAGGTACTCCTGGGCGGTGGCGGTCACGACGTTGGTGACGCTCTCGCCGTCCCTGAACGTGTCGGAAGGATAGGTCAGCGTCAGGTAGTACACGGGCGGCCAGTTGCACCGGCTTTTCTGCTCCGAAGCCACGAACCAGTTGGTCTCCGCCCACGCCGGCCAGGTCACCGTGTGGGCGACCGGATCGTAGACGCCGTCCCCGGTCGCCGAGACGAACACCGCGCCTTGCGGGAGGCGGTCGACCAACACGATCTTGTCGAGGTTGGTCCGGCCGTACTGCGGACAGACGAATGTCTGGTTGGCCGCGTCGTTCAGGTCGCCGTCCTGCGCGGCAGCCAGGCGGTAGGTGACAGGCTCGTCCAAGGCCGGGACAACGCTGGGAGCAGCCAGCGCCTTCTTTGCGACCAGCTTCGACACGGCGGTCACCGTCGTGGTGGCCTCTCGCACGATCGCCTCCGCGCCGGTGGCCGAGAGCGTGGCCACGGGTGTCACCGTGCTGCCGTCCGGGGTCGAGAAGTTCGGCACCGCCAGGGTCATCGTCATCTGACCGTTCGCTCCTGACGGAACGGAGTCCTTGAAGGTCCAGGTGAGCGTGCGAGCTCTGGCGTCGACCACCGGCGCTCCGGTGGAACCTTCCGAGGAGGGGGTCGCGGACTGAAGATGGATCGGCAAGTTGTCGGGCTGGGTCAACGGGAACGTCACCACCAGCTTCATGCCGACGCACGGCGTCGTCAGCGACGAACACGCCCAGGAGACCTCCCAGCTGGCGGACTCGCCGGACCTTACGGTGGGGGCGAGGGCGGTCAGCGTCATCGACATGTATGGGGTATCTGCCGCGGGATCCACCGGTGCGGCCCAGGCGAGGCCGCTGAGAGCCACCATGGCCGCTGCCACCACCGCGGCGATCAGGCCCCTGACACGGGCCTGTCCCGTCTGAGTCCTCTTGTTCACTCGGTTTGCTCCCCTCCACGCCGAAATCGTGTTTCTCACTTCTGCACTTCCCCCCCGCGAAGACGCGTATCGAACGCACTCAGATGGGCGCGAAAGCAGATTGAGGCCTACGCCCCACACCGACCGCCCGCCATCTTGAGTGACCTCAATTTAGCTCGGACGAACCATCCCCTTGCGCTGTCAGACTAACGGAGCGCGCGCGAACGACCCCCGTTGAGACAGAAAATCCCTCAGGTGAGACCTGAAAGTCCCTCAGGGCTAGGGGACGCAAGCTGGCGGGCCACCTACGGGGCGACCTTCGTTGTCGTGGTTCAGCGCCATCGAGCAGAGACGAAGCGCGGTCGGCCAGTCAGGTCGGGATGGCCCTTCACCTCATCGAAGCCGGCGGCCTCAAGGAGAGCGGCGACCTCGGGCTGGTGCGACTCGTCGTGCTCTGTCGCGAGCAGGCCGCCGGGCCGGAGCAGCCGCGACGCGACGGCGGCCACCACCCGGATGGCGTCCAGCCCATCGGCACCGGAGAACAGGGCAAGCCCCGGCTCGTGGTCGACGACGTCGCTCGGCAGGAACGGCAGGTGACCGGTGGGGATGTAGGGCGGGTTGACGATCACGAGGTCGACGGCGCCGTCGAGGTCAGGGAAGGCATCGGCCATGTCGCCCCGCTCGACGCGGACGCCGCGCCCGGCAAGATTGTGCTCGAGATACGCGTGGGCCTCCGGGGAGAGCTCGACGGCGTGAAGCTCCACGCCTCCCAGCTCGGTGGAGAGCGCCGCGGCGATGGCGCCGGAGCCGGCGCACAGCTCAACGACGCGACGGCTCCCAACAGGCCGCGCGGCGAGCGCGCGCAGCGCCCAGCCGACCATCTCCTCGGTCTCGGGCCGAGGGATGAACACGCCGGGGCCGACCGCGAGCTCCTCGTGGCGGAAGTAGGCGACCCCGGTGAGGTGCTGCAGCGGCTCCCCCGCCGCCCGCCGCTCGGCGAGCCGGTCGATCTCCGAGCGCTGCCCGGGCGTCGGCTGCGGGGCGGCGATCAGGCGCGAGACGTCGACCCCGAGAACGTGCGCGACGAGCCGCCGCGCCTCCGGCCCAGGGCTGGGCGATCCCGAGGATGCGAGGCGCAGCGCCACCTCGTGGGCGGCCTCGCTCACGCGCCGACGCCCGCCAGCCGCTCGGCCAGGTCCTGCTCCGCCAGCGCGTCGAGGACGGCGGTCAGGGAGCCGTCGAGAACGGCGTCGAGGTTGTGCGCCTTGAAGCCGATCCGGTGGTCCGTGATCCGGTTCTCCGGGAAGTTGTAGGTGCGGATGCGCTCCGAGCGGTCGACGGTTCGCACCTGGGACTTGCGCGCGTCGGAGGCCGCGGCGGCCGCCCTCTCCTCCGCGACCTGGATCAGGCGCGCGCGGAGCATGCGCATGGCCGACTCGCGGTTCTGCAGCTGCGAGCGCTCGTTCTGGCAGCTCACGACCACGCCCGAGGGCAGGTGCGTGATCCGGACGGCGGAGTCGGTGGTGTTGACGCCCTGGCCGCCGGGGCCCGAGGCACGGAAGACGTCGATGCGGAGGTCGTCGTCGTTGATCTCCACCTCGTCGGCCTCGACGTCGGGCATGACGAGCACGCCGGCCGCCGACGTGTGGATGCGACCCTGCGACTCGGTGACGGGGACGCGCTGCACGCGGTGCACGCCGCCCTCGAACTTCAGCCGCCCGTACGGCCCGTGCTCTTGGCCGCCCGTAGCCTTCACCGCGACGGTGACCGACTTGTAGCCGCCGAGGTCCGTCGACTGCTCGTCGAGCACCTCGACCTTCCAGCCCACCTGCTCGGCGTAGCGCGTGTACATCTTCAGCAGGTCGCCCGCGAACAGCGCCGACTCGTCGCCGCCCTCCCCCGACTTGATCTCGACGAGCGCGTCCGCATCGTCGTTGGGGTCGCGCGGCGCGAGAAGCCGCGTGAGGCGGCCGGTCGCGGTCGCCAGGCGGACGTCGATCTCGGCGACCTCCTCCGCGAACGACGCGTCCTCCGCCGCCAGCTCCGCGGCCGCCTCGCGGTCGTCGGTCAGTCGGCGGAACTCCTCGATGCCCTCGACGATCGGCCGCAGCGCCGCGTACCGACGCCCGACCTTGCGCGAGCGCGCCAGGTCCGCGTGGAGCGCGGGGTCGGCGAGCTGAGACTCGAGGTCGTGGAACTCGTCGATCAGCGGTTGGGCGTTGTCGAACATGGCGTCTCTCTTGGGTAGAAATGCGAACGCCCGGCCGGGGGAACCGGCCAGGCGTTCGTGGAAGTAGCTACTTCTTGGCGTAGCGACGCTCGAACCGTGCGACGCGGCCGCCGGTGTCGAGGATCTTCTGCTTGCCCGTGTAGAACGGGTGGCACTCGGAGCACACGTCGGCGCTCATCGAGCCCTTCTTCAGGGTGCTACGGGTGGTGAACGTGTTGCCGCAGGTGCAGTGCACCTCGGTCTCCACGTAATCAGGGTGGATGCCCTGCTTCATGATGGATCTCCTTTTATCGAGTGCCCGGGTCGCCCTGGAGGCGTGAACCGGCGCAATGGGACATTTTGCCGCTGTTTTGGCGCAAAACCAAGTTGAGCGGCTATCCCTCCTGGGCGGGCGTCGTCTTGAGGACGCTCAGCAGGAAGTCGTGGTTGTTCGCCGTCTTCGCCATGCGCGACTTGAGCGTCTCGAGCGCCGACTGGTCGTCGAGGCCGGAGAGCGCACGGCGAAGCTTCCAGATGATGTTCAGCTCGTCGCGGCCAAGCAGCAGGTCCTCGCGGCGCGTGCTGGAGGCGTCGACGTCGATGGCCGGGAAGATGCGCTTGTCCGCCAGCTCGCGGCGCAGGCGCAGCTCCATGTTGCCGGTGCCCTTGAAC
>CAYVWO010000275.1:0-3920 GCA_964455495.1 uncultured Tessaracoccus sp. | reverse complement strand
TCGCGGGCGCCGTCGCCGACGCCGAGCAGGTCCTGATCACCGCCGCGGTCGGCGCCGACGTCCCGGACTTCCCCGCCGCGCGCCGCTTCCGCGTCGAGGCCGGCCGCGTTTCGTAGCCCCATATGGGTTGGCCGACCCCCTGTTGCCTGTCAGATGCGTGTGGCAGGGTTGCCCCGGGTCCCCCATCGCAGTCCGGATCCTCCGCGCGGACGGTGCGACGATGACCACCCCACCTACCTGCGGAACCTCTTGGGAGTCGGATGTTGGTTCAGAACTGAACCAACATCCGACTCTTAGCGATGGAACTGGGCGGATAGGCTCGGGGTGTGAGCGAGCCGCATGATCCGACGGGCCTCGACCTGGCCTCGGAGATCGCGCGCGCCACGGTGGAGGCGTCGGAGTACGTCGTCGTGCTTCCCGAGCCCGCGCCGTCGAAGACCCCCCGACGGCGGGTGCGGGTCACGGAGCAGCAGCGCTCGGGCGCGCACCCGGACGAGCGCGACCCGCAGCTGATCGGAAACGTGCTTGACCAGGTGGTGCGCGAGCGGGGGTGGCAGAAGCGGATCTCGCTGTCGACGGTGCTGCGCCGCTGGCCGGACCTGGTCGGCGAGGCGAACGCGGAGCACGCCCGCCCCGTCCACTACGAGAAGGGCGTCCTGCTCGTCGACTGCGACACCACAGCTTGGGCGAGCGCGATGAAGTACGCGGCGTCGCAGCTCGTCGCGCGGCTGAACGCCGAGCTGGGCGAGCGGACCGTGACGCGCGTCGAGTTCCGCGGCCCGCAGGCGCCCTCGTGGAAGAAGGGCCCGCGCTCGGTCGCCGGCCGGGGCCCGCGCGACACCTATGGCTAGGACATAAGCTCATCCCATGAAGATCACCGTCACGGGGAATAGCCAGATGACATTGCCGGCCGAGTGCGTCTCGGTGGGGATCAGCGCCGGGTTCACGGGAGCGGACCGCGGCGCGGTCGTCGCCGACACCGCGGCGCTCGTGGAGCGGCTGCGCGCGCGCCTCGACGCAGCCACCGCCGAGGGCCGCGGGCGCGACGTGCGCCTGTCGTCGCTGCGCACGTGGACCGGCGTCGGGGGCAAGCGCGGCGCCGTGCGTCACGTCGCGGAGGTGCGCGGCTCGTTCGTGCTCGACGACCTGAGCGTCGTCGGCCCGTTGCTCGGCGAGCTGGCGGGGATCGACGGCGTGCAGGTCGGCAACCTCGACTGGCAGCTCACCGACGACACGCTCAAGGCCATCCAGCCCGACGTCCTCAAGGCCGCGTTCGACCACGCCGTGCAGCGCGCGGAGTGGATCGCCTCCGCCGCGGGCCTCGGCGCCGTCGAGGCGGTCTCGGTCCGCGACGAGGCCCCGCCGATGTTCGCGCGCCCGATGATGGCCCGCGCCATGATGGCCGACTCCGCCGCGCCGTCGATCGACCTCGACCCCGAGGACGTCGACGTCTCCGTCATGCTGAGCGTGGAGTTCGCCACTCGCGCTCCTTGAGCCGATCCCGGCTGCCAGTTCCGCTCCTTGAGCCGATCCCGGCTGCCAGTCCCGCTCCTCGAGCCGGTCCTGGCGCGACGCACCTACGCTCGTTGAGCCGGTTGCATCGACGAAGTCGATCGCTACCGCGTCGAAGCACCTGGCACCCGGTTCATGGACTTGCACCGACCCCTTCCCCCGGGCGGGGGAACGTGGTTTGATGGATTTCTTGGTCGAGGGGGATTCATGAAGCGCAGCCTTTTGGGTGCGGTGACCGCTGCTGCGGTCGCGTGCGCCTCGGTTGGCGCCCTCCTGTGGAGCGACGGCGACGACGTCGTCCTGGCGGTCCCAGATCCCGAGCCGACGGCGGTCAGCACCGCGTTCGTCGGCCGCGCCGCGCCGCGAACGGCCGTCTCCTTCGACGAGCAGGCCTCCGCGCTCCCGTTCGACCCGTTCTCCGCGCCGACCCCCGAGGTCGCGCAGGGTCAGACCCCCTCCGTCGTGCCGCTGCCGACGGCGCCACCGACCATCCGCACGGTCGCGGTCGAGAAGGTGGGCACGGCGAAGCCCGACGCGCTGCTCTCGATGCCGCTTTCCGGCCGCAAGACGTCGCGGTTCGGGCTGCGGTTCCACCCTGTGCTGCACGTGTGGAAGCTCCACACGGGGCTGGACCTGGCGGCGTCCTGCGGCACCGCCGTCGGCGCCGCGGCGGACGGCAAGGTCGTCCGCACCGGCTGGGCGGGCGGCAACGGCATCCAGGTGAAGATCGATCACGGGATGATCGGCAAGCTCCGGGTCGTCACCACGTACAACCACCTGTCGTCGATCGGGGTGAAGGTCGGCCAGGAGGTCGAGGCGCTCGACGGCATCGGCCGCGTCGGCAGCACCGGATACTCCACCGGTTGTCACCTGCACTTCGAGGTCATCGTCGACGGCCAGTTCACCGATCCCGAGCCGTGGCTGGACGGCAAGCCCACTGTCGTCGACCTCACGAAGATGATTGCTGAGCTTCCGTCGCTGACCCCCTCGCCGTCTCCGACCGACTCCCCGACGCCGGAGGGGTCGCCCTCGCCGACGGGTTCGCCGTCGCCAGGCGTCTCCCCGAGCCCGGGTGCGTCTCCCTCGCCCGGCGCGTCTCCCTCGCCGGATGGGTCTCCATCGGGGGACGGGTCGGCCATGCCGGGCGCGTCCGGGTCGCCCTCTGGGTCGCCGAGCGGGTCGGAGCTGTCGCCGTCGCCGAGCCCGACCGACCCCGGCACCCCCACGTCCCCCGTCCCGCCCGACGGCTCGTCCCCGAGCCCCTCGCCGTCGGCCAGTCCTTCGCCGTCGCTATCGCCCAGTCCGTCGCCCTCGCCGTCGGCCAGTCCGTCGCCCAGCGAGACCGAGCCGTCCGCGCGCTCGACCACCCAGGGGCCCGAGGTGGCGACCACCTGGTTGAGGACGGCATCGGCCAGCGCGTCCGGGCCGGAGCCGATCCCGGGCGACACGGGCCTCGCATCCCGCTCCGGCGAGCCCTCGGAGGATACCCCCGCTCCTTGAGCGGGTGCGCGGCTCAAGGAGCGTTTGTGCTCCAGACGGTGGCGGCGCCCGCCTTGATGACGACGGCCGGGGCACCCGCCAGGTCAAGGTGGACCTCCAGGGCGTCGTCGCCCGCGGAGACGCGGTAGGTCAGCTGCTCGTTGGACACGTGCAGGCGCTCGGTGCGGGCGCGCACCAGCCAGGGGTGGCGGCGGCGCAGGCCGATCAGCTCCTTGTGGACGCGCAGCATGGGCTCGCCGAACGGCAGGAGCTCCGCGGGGGTCTCGGGGAAGGGTGGGCGGACGGCGTCGTCGCCGGCCACTGTCTCCTCCTTGACCCCGGTGAAGCCCTGCTCGTCGCCCGCGTAGATCGACGGGGTGCCGCCGACGGTCATGAGGATGGCGAGCGCGACGACGGCGAGGTCCGGCCCCACCGTCGAGGCGATGCGCGTGACGTCGTGGTTGCCGACGAAGGTGTTGGGCACGAAGGCGTCGAGGAGGGCGTTGTGCCTTGTCAGGGTCCAGTCGAGCTCGAAGAAGTTGCGGTCCTTGAGGCTCGACCAGATCGCCTTCCATAGCTCGTACTGGGTGACGGAGTCGACGGTGGACGCGTCGACGAATGCCGGGTAGTCGCCGTGGATGACCCCCCCGAGGATCCACGCGTCCGGGTGGCGGTCCCGGACGCGGGGGAGGGCGCGCGCCCAGAAGGAGGCGTCGACGGAGTAGGCGGCGTCCAGGCGCCAGCCGCTCGCGCCTCGGTCGAGCCAGTGGGTCATGACGTCGGAGACGAGGTCGACGGTGCGCTCCGAGTCGTGGTTCAGCCGGGCCAGCGCGCCGTGCCCCTCGAAGACGCGCGGCGCCGGTCCGCCGGGGGCGTCCCAGTCGATGTCGAACAGGCCGTCGCCGTCGGGTCCCTCGGCGAGGGCGCGC
>CAYVWO010000274.1:1616-3926 GCA_964455495.1 uncultured Tessaracoccus sp. | reverse complement strand
AAGGCGTTGCAGCACGAAGTGCGATCACGCAGGCGCGCGTCGAAAGGTACTGGCACCCGGTTCAAGGACCCGACCCCGCCCCGCTCCTGGTCCTCGACGGCGTCTCCTTCACCTACCCCGGTGCAGACTCCGCCGCCGTCGAGGGGCTGAGCCTGACGGTCGCTCCCGGGGAGGTCGTCGCGCTGAGCGGCGCCTCCGGCGGAGGAAAGTCGACGGCGCTCGCGCTCGCGATGGGCTTCCTCCCCCCCTCCGAGGGCCGGGTGCTCGTCGACGGCGTGGACCTCGCCGAGGCGGACCCCTCGGCATGGCGGCGTCAGGTCGCCTGGGTCGCGCAGGAGCCCGGGCTGATCAACGGCACCGTCGGCGACAACGTCGCGCTGGGTGGGGCGCGCGGGATCGCAGAGGCGCTCCTCGACGCGGGGGCGGACTTCGGCCCCGAGAAGCCCGTCGGCGACGAGGGAGAGGGGCTGTCCGCCGGCGAGCGGCGGCGCGTCGCGCTTGCCCGGGCGCTGGTGCGGATCCGCGTCGGAGGAGCGCGGCTGCTGATCCTCGACGAGCCGACGGCGGGCCTCGACGTCGCGACGGAGGCACGCGTCGTCGACGCCGTGCGCGCGACCGGAGCTGGGGCCTTGATCGTCTCGCACCGCGCCGCCGTGCTCGCCGCCGCCGACCGGGTCGTCAGCGTCACGGCAAGGGAGACGGTCGCATGAGGAGGCTGCTGCGCGACCTCCTGCGAGAGGTGCCGAAGGGGCGGAAGCTGCTGGTCATGAGCGTGCTGCTCGCTGCGTTGGCGTCGGCGTCGTCGGTGGCGCTGATGGGCGTGTCCGCCTGGCTGATCTCGTTCGCGGCGCTCGCGCCGCCGGTGCTGTACCTCCAGCCCGCCGCGGTCGGGGTGCGCGCGTTCGGCATCTCCCGCGGCGTGTTCCGGTACCTGGAGCGCATCGTCGGCCACGACCTCGCGCTGCGCATGCAGGCCGCGCTCCGCGTCCGCGTCTACGACAAGCTCGCGGCGACCACGCTCATCGGCAGCCGCCGCGGAGACCTGCTGACCCGCGTCGTCGCCGACGTCACCGCCATCCAGGACCTCGTCGTGCGCGTCGTCGTCCCGCTCGCGTCCGCGGCGGTCGTGGTCACGGCGACGACGATCGCGCTCGCCTTCCTCGACGTCGCCAGCGCGCTGGTGCTGCTGGCCACCGCGCTGCTGGCCGGCGTCGCGCTGCCGTGGTGGACGCAGCGGCTGAGCCTCGCCGCCGACCGGGCCTCCGTTCCGACGCGAGGGCGCCTCGCCGACGGCGTGCGCGAGCTCGCCCGCACCGGCACCGACCTCGTCGCCTACGGGGCGGAGGACGCCGTGCTGGACCGGCTGCTCGCCATCGACGAGGAGCTCCGCGCGCAGGAGTCCCGCGCCGCGTGGCTGCGGGGCGTCGCGACCGCGGGGCAGGTCGCCGCCGCCGGGATCGCGGTCGCCGCCGCGCTGTGGTTCGGCACCACCGCCGTCGCCGCCGGCACCCTCGACCCGCGCTTCCTCGCCGTCCTCGCCCTCACGCCGCTTGCCATGCACGAGGTCCTCGCCACGTTCACGCAGGCCGCGCAGACGCTCACCCGCGCGGGCACCGCGCTCGGCCGGATCGCGGAGATCCTCGACGCAGAGCCCGTCGGCACCGGCGACGTCGCCGTCGGCGATGGGAAGCCGGGGTTGGAACTGCTCGACGTGTCAGCGGGTTGGCCGACCCCGCTCCTTGACTTCGCCGCAGTCGCGGTGGACTCCGTCGACGCGCCTGGCTCAAGGAGCGTGCAGTCCTCCGTGACGTTGTCCGTGGCGCCGGGCGAACGCGTCGCGCTCGTCGGGCCGTCGGGGGTCGGGAAGACGACGGTGGCGGCGACGGCGATGGGCCTCATCCCGCCGCTGGCGGGGACCGTGCGCCGGGGCGGGCGCGTGGGGTACCTCGCCCAGGACGCCCACATCTTCGCGACGACGGTGGCCGAGAACGTGCGCATCGGCAACCGGGACGCGACCGCCGAGGACATCGCGGATGCCCTCGCCCGCGCCGGGCTGCCGATCGACCCCGAGCGCCGCATCGGCGAGGCGGGCTCGACGCTGTCCGGAGGCGAGCGCCGACGGCTGGCCCTCGCCCGGCTGCTGGTCGGCCGGCGCGACCTGATCATCCTCGACGAGCCCACCGAGCACCTCGACCGCGAGACCGCGGACGCGCTCATGACCGACGTCTGGCTCGCGTTCGCCGACGCCCCGGTGCTCGTGATCACGCACGACGCCGACGTCATCGCCGCCTGCGACCGCGTCCACGAGCT
>CAYVWO010000274.1:0-1516 GCA_964455495.1 uncultured Tessaracoccus sp. | reverse complement strand
GTGGCGCGGACGTCGTCGAACGTGAGGCTGATGTCCTCGGGGAGCGAAGGGGCGCCGGCGCGGCGGAGCATGTCCGACAGTTCGGCGGTGGTGGTGAGCTGACCCCGCAGGCGGACGGTGACGTCGGCCCAGTTGTCGATCAGCGGCCGGAGCCGTGCCACCAACTCGTCGCCGGCGAGGTACTTCGCCTTGGTCTCGCGCACCGCATGGTCGGCGAGGGCGCCGTCGAACTTGCCCCTGATGTCGGCATCGATCTCGTCCCACGGCTGCCTCGCGGCGGCGACGGCGGCGAGGTCCACCTGGCTCAGGTCGCGCTCCAACAAGGCCTCGTAGAACGCGCACATCGCGAGCGAGCCCATGGCCACCTTGAACCCGTGCGAGAGCGGCGGGTCCCAGTCGGCGCCGAGGTGCGCCAGCTCCCAGAGGTGGCTGAAGTAGTGCTCGGCGCCCGAAGCCGGGCGCGTGCCGCCGAACGCCTGCATGGCCAACCCCGAGAGGCACAGGCCCTCGACCAGCCCGTCGAACGCGTCCGGGTTGCCCGCGGCGAGCTCGTCCGGGCGCGACAGCGCGGAGCTGACGCCCGACTGCACCATGTCCCAGACATCCGTGTCGATGGGCTCGACTCCCGTGACGTCGGCCAGGATCCAGTCGGCGCCGCCGGGGATCTTCGCCGCGAGGTCGCCGTAGCCGGAGGCGGTCATCCAGGCGGGCGCGGCCGCCACGATGTCCAGGTCCATGATGACGACCGCGGGTGCCTTGCAGTTCTTGGTCACCTTGACGCCGTCGGCGCTCATCGGCGCGCCGGCGCCCGTGTAGCCGTCCATGGACGCCGCGGTCCCGACGGCCACGTAGTCGCGGCCGTTCTCGAAGGCCGCGAGCTTGACCAGGTCGTTGAGGGTGCCCGATCCCAGCGCGATGGGGAGCGCGTCGCCCATCGCCTCCTTGATGGTGACGCAGTTGTCGTAGGAGGCGTAGAGGACGGGGCGGCCGGGGAAGATCAACGGATCGACGACGGCGGCGCCGGCCTCCGTCAACACCTCCGTCAGCCGATCCCCGCCCAGCGCCCACGTGTTCTCGTCGGCGACCACGAGGTAGGGCCCGTTGCCGAGTTGGGCGACGATGCGCCGCCCAGCCTCGGCGAGGACCCCGCGCCCCACAGCCGCGTCGACCGTGTCGGTGGCGCGGGACAGCGCCTCGCGGAGCGTGGCACTAGTCACCGAACACCACCGTCACCCCGGCCGCGAGGGCCGGCGTCGCGTCGACGCCCCCGATGTGGACGGCCCCCGGCATCCGCGGCTCCGCCGCCCCGTCGAAGACGAGCGTCACGTGACCGAGGTTGGCGAGGTTGGTCTGGGCGACGGCGCCGAGCGCGGTGATCGTCCACTGCTGATCACCGATGCGCAGGCCCTGGCCGACGGCGAGGTCGCCGACGAGGTCGGCCTTCTCGATAATGAAGCAATACGGCCGAAGCGCCTCGGGGGCGTCGCCGGCGAACGTGATCGCGGTCTGCTCGGCG
>CAYVWO010000273.1:0-3954 GCA_964455495.1 uncultured Tessaracoccus sp. | reverse complement strand
TGCATCAGATGCTTCCGTGATACGTGGGTGTAGATCTCGGTGGTCGCCGTATCATTAAAAAAGAGCATCTCCTGGACGCTGCGCAGGTCCGCCCCGCCCTCGATCAGGTGCGTGGCCATCGCGTGCCGCAGGCCGTGGGGTCCGATGCCGCCGCCGGGGTTGCCGTCCGTGGCGGCGTGCACCACCCGACGCGCCACACGGGGGTCGAGCGCTCCCCCACGAGCGCCGAGGAACACGGCGTCGCCGCTGTCCGCCGTGGCCAGCTCCGGTCGGCGGGCGAGCCAGGCGTCGAGGGCGCGGAGCGCTGGGAGTCCCAGCGGAACGGTGCGCTCCTTCCCGCCCTTGCCAAGAACGGTGACACTGCGGCGCTCGCGGTCGACCGCCCCCAGGCGCAGCGTGCAGGCTTCGGAGACCCGCAGCCCGCTGGAGTAGAGGAGTTCTATGAGAGCGAGGTCGCGGGCAGCGACGGCGTCGCTCTCCTCGGCAGCCCGATGCTCCGCCCCCTCGAGGGCCTCGACGACGGCAGACTCGGGCAGGACGCGGGGCAGGGTGCGCCGCGCCTTGGGCGCCTTGAGCCGCGCGGCAGGGTCGGAGGCGAGGTGGCTCTCTCGTTCGGCCCAGCCGAAGAAGCCCCGGACGGCGGCCACACGACGCTGCACCGTCGTGGTCGCCGCGCCGTCATCGGCCATGGCGGCCAGCCAGCCGCGCAGCCGCGAGAGCGTCACCCGCGCAGGCTCGACGTCGGCGTGCCGGGCGAGCTCTGTGAGGTCGGCCCTGTAGGCCCGGACCGTGTGGGGCGAGAGCCCGCGCTCGGACGCGAGGTGCGCCGCGTACTCGTCCAGCAGCGCGTCCCATCCGGGAGACAGGTCCATGCCCCTAGTATCCCGTTCGGGACCCCAAAAACGTATCATCGCGCATCTGTACCAGACCACTACGTACGAGGCACTGAAAGATACCCGAAGGCAAACCCGCCCACCAGACACGTGATCCACGCGCCTGAAAACAAAAACCAAACGAGTGCCCAGGCCAGGTCCGCGACGTCACCGAACGGGAGCCAGCAAAGCGAGAAGATGACCGCGGTTGCGAGTGCCACCGCAACTCCGGCGAACCACGGGGGGCGAGTCCGGACCAGGTAACTCACGCCCACCATGGCTGCAATGGCGCCAGCTGGCCCAGCAAGCACCCCGGCGCCCAAAGCACCTGGCGCAGCCGCATTGATACACAGCAGCGCCAGCACCAGCGCAACAACTCCAGTTAGCAGCGCAGCTCCGCGCGCAACAATATTCATATCTAGTAGTACTTCCCGACACCAGAGAACGGAGCGGTAGCACAAACCAGCTTCTGGAGGCATATCGCGTTTAGCTCCGAGCGTCGATAGATGTCTGTCTGGACAATGTCACCTAGATAGACAACGTGGGCAGGCATCTGAAGGTGTTGGCCGCCGAGCACCGAGTATGCCCCGTCACGAGTTACCGCGATCCGCAGGAATCCTTCAATCGCATTGGGGACCTTTCCGCAGAACGGATTACCTACGCTCTTCGTGAAATAGACCTCGACACGCGAAGATGTGCTCTGCGCGAGCTTTTGAGCCTTGAGATTATTCGACGACGCGATCTTCGTCGCGACAAGCTTCTTGTCGGAATTGCGGTAGACTTTGGTTGCCCCCACGGAACGAGTAAAACTGAAACCTCCGTTCTCCCAATTGACAACCGCATGAACTTGCGTGCGGTACGATCCCCCGAGGGCGAATCCTCGATTGTCACCACCAAACGAGTAGGCGGTCGAATAGTCGCACACCGCGGTGCCCGGAGACTGAAGATACTGCTGCCTGATGAACGACTGCCATGTAATCCGAGCCGTCTTCTTTGACGGTGGGCGCGGAGGCACCGCAGCAGGCGCCACCTCAGAAGCAGAGGCAGGCCTAACTACCTCAACACCATGACTGGCCGCGAAGACGGCTTCTTCAACCGGCAGGATTTGGTAGCTCAGAGCGACACCGGCGGGAGCCGATTGATCATCATATACGCCGCCAACTACCGTACCGACAAGTTCGCCATCGCGGACAATTCGATACGCCGTGGCCTGTGGCTCGGCATCCCACGCGAGCGTCACGCCACCAAGGTGGCCCACGGCAATCGCTTGAGGATCCTGACTAGGACTCAAGAGCGAGACGTTTGCAATTCCGGCCACCCCGTTCGACTCAACCCGAACAAACCCAGGGCCTGCGTCCGCGCCGGGCAAAGACCGATTCGCAATAGAATTCGACGATCGAGCAGATCCGCCCAAATCCCGGCGGATGGCGTCGATCGAGAAGTCAGGATCGTTCGGCTGCGCATAGGACGCGGGATGCATACTCACACCAAGTAAAGCCAGCGCTACCAGCATCACTAACAACATTTTTTTCAACACATTGGTTCTCGTAATCATCGCGTGCCTAAGGCCTGAGGATAGCATGTCTATATAGACATGTCCACACCCATCTTCCCCGGCTCGACCCATCCAGGGGCGGGCGCTGGAGCCACGACGGTCCGCGTACGGTATTGGGTTCGGTCTTCAGCCCAGCGAGGTCACCGAGGACGTCGCCCGCCAGCCGCCGGCGACGCAACGAGGCCAGGCACGCTTGTCCCCGGATCACGCGTCGCCCACTGAACGGGCGCGACGCACGGGTGTACGGCATACTTGTCGGCGCATCGGACGCAGGCGAGGACACGGAGGAACGAATGAGCGAGGCGGACCTGACCAAGGGCGGCACCGTGCTACCCATCACGCGGTGGGGCACGCCGGTGATGCACGCCCAGACCGCGCCGGTCACCGAGTTCGGCGAGGGCCTCCACGCGCTGGTCCGGGACATGTTCGCCACCATGCGCGCCGCCGACGGCGTCGGCCTGGCCGCGACCCAGGTGGGCGTCGGCCTCGCGGTGTTCGTGTACGAGTGCCCAGACGGCGACGACCAGCTGCAGCGCGGCGTCGTCTGCAACCCGGTGGTCACCCTGCCCGAGGGCAAGGACCGCAACCTGGACTCCACCGACGAGGGCTGCCTCTCCTACCCCGGCGGCTACCAGAGCGTCGCCCGTCCGGACCTCGCCACCTGCGAGGGTCAGGACGCCTTCGGCAACGAAGTCCGCATCGCGGGCACCGGGCTGCTCGCGCGCTGCCTGCAGCACGAGACGGACCACCTCGGCGGCACCGTCTTCGGCGACCGGATCTCCGGCCGCTCGCGCCGCCTCCTCGACAAGCAGGTCGAGGACTTGGCGTGGCGCTACCCCGACGACTGGCCCGTCTCGCCGAAGCTGAAGGCCGCCGTCCCTCCCGGCTCCTCGGAGTAGGTCAGCGCAGCGCGTAGGCGAGGATCGCGGCCGCGGTCGCGACGTTCAGGGAGTCGACGCGGTCGGTCATCGGGATGGTGACGTGGTCGTCTGCCGCCGCTTGCCAGGCGGGACTCAGGCCCGCCCCCTCGGTCCCCAGCAGCAGCGCGACCCTCTCCCCCGGCCGGTAGTCGGTCAAGGGGACGGCCGCCGACGAGAGCGTCGCCGCGACGAGCCGGAACCCGGCCTCGCGGAGCCGGCCCAGGTCGGCGTCGCCGCCCATCCGGCGCCACGGCAGCTCGAGCGTCGCACCCATCGACGACTTGATCGCCCTGCGATACAGCGGGTCCGCCCCGCCGGGCGAGACGAGCAACCCATCCCAGCCGAGCCCGGCGGCCACACGCGCGATCGCGCCGGTGTTGGCGTGGTCGACGACCTCCTCGCACACCACCAACCGCCGCGCCGCGAGCAGCGCCTCCCACGGCGCCTCAGCGGGGCGGTCGAACGAGCCCAGCGCGCCGCGGTGCACGTGGAAGCCGCTGACCTGCTCGATCAGCCGCTCGGGCGCGACGTACACCGGAACCTCAGGATGCTCTGCGAGCAGCGGCTCCAGCCCCGGCAGCCAGCGGGGCTGCAGCAGGAGCGAGCG
>CAYVWO010000272.1:0-3971 GCA_964455495.1 uncultured Tessaracoccus sp. | reverse complement strand
GGGCGTTCTGAACATGGGCCTGTCGATCATGGGCGTCGACCCCTCCTGGCAGTTCATCATCAAGGGCCTGGTGTTGGTGTTCGCGGTGGCCTTCGACATGCTGAACAAGCGCGGCCCGGCCGGTGGTCACTGAGCCTCAATCGCCCCATCAACTATTGACCGAAAATCGGCGGGCCACTTGCCACGCCATGCGATGCCTCCACTAGGCTCCGGCCAGAGCGTTGCGCCGATGCAGCGCGCCACACGAGTGGAAGTGAGTGCCGATGAGCGAGCAATCGACCGTCACCCGCACCGAGATATCTGCCCCGCTGACCGGCATCATGGTGCCGATCGATCAGGTGCCGGATCCGGTGTTCGCCCGGAAGATGGTGGGTGACGGGTTCTCCATCGATCCCCTGAGTAACGTCCTTGTCGCGCCGGTCGCGGGCGAGGTCGTCGACCTCCAACCGTCGCACCACGCGGTGACCATCCGCACGGCCGACGGCCTCGAGATCCTGATGCACATCGGGCTCGACACCGTCTCGCTGCTGGGCAAGGGCTTCACCCCGAAGGTGAAGGAGGGCGCCACCGTCGCGGTCGGCGACCCGCTGATCGAGTTCGACCTCGACGTCGTGGGCCGGGAGGCCAAGAGCCTCCTCACCCAGGTCGTCATCACCAACACCGAGCGCGTCGCGAGCATCGTGCCGGCGACGGGCCTGGTCAACGCCGGGTCCGACGTCGCGGCCACCGTCGAGCTTGCCGCCGTCGAGGAGTCGGTCGACGGCGCGCCCGGCGCCGACGTCACGGCCACGTCAGAGGCGCTCATCGTGCCCAACCCGACCGGCCTGCACGCTCGCCCGTCCGCGACGCTGGTGAACCTGGCCAAGCAGTACTCGTCGGACATCCGGCTCCGCCGGGGCGACGACACGGCCAACGCCAAGTCGATCGTCTCGATCATGGGGCTGGCCGTCGGCTACGCCCAGAAGATCGTCATCACCGCGCACGGCGCCGATGCCGCCGACGCCGTCGAGGCGATCGCCCAGGCCGTCCGCGACGGCCTCGGGGAGGACTGCCCGCCGCCGTCGGGAACCGAGGACACCGCGCCGATGCGCGCCGTCGAGGTGGAGCCCGAGCCCGAACCGGAGCCCACCGGCCCGCGCTCCGGCGACTGGAACCTCCTGCTCGGCGTCTCGGCGTCGCCCGGCCTGGGCGTCGGAACGGTGCTGCAGCTGCGCCGCGAGGACATCGTCGTGACCGAGAACGCGAGCGACCACCACCTCGAGCGCCGCAAGCTGAACTCCGCCATCGACCGCGCGCTCCTCGACCTGTCCGCGCTGCAGCACAAGCTGGAGCAGGACGCGTCGCCGGACAAGGCCGCGATCTTCGCCGCCCACCAGGAGATCCTGGGCGACCCGGAACTCCTCGACATCGCCGCCAGCGCCATCGACAAGGGCAAGTCCGCCCCGTTCGCCTGGCGCGCCGCCTACACCAACTTCGCCGACCAACTCGCGAGCCTGGCCGACGAGGTGCTCGCCGGCCGCGCGAACGACGTCCGCGACGTCGGCCAGCGCGTGCTCGAGGAGCTGACGGGGCAGCGCAGCGAGAAGCCCGAGTTGGCCGAGGGCACCATCCTGATCGCCGAGGACCTCACCCCGTCGGACACGGCGCAGCTCGACCGCAGCAAGGTCGTCGGCTTCGCCACCACCGGCGGCGGCGCGTCCTCGCACGTCGCGATCATCGCCCGCTCGCTCGACATCCCCGCCGTCGCGGGCATCGAGTCGCGGGCGCTGGACATCGCCGACGGCACCCGCGTCGTCCTCGACGGCTCGAAGGGCTCGCTCCAGTTGAACCTCTCGGATGAGGAGATCGACGGCATCTTCGACCGCCAGAAGAGGCTCGCCGAGCGGAAGGCGCTGGAGGACTCGCACAAGGACGAGCCGGCCACGACCACCGACGGGCACCAGGTGCACGTCGTCGCCAACATCGGCGGCGTCGAGGACGCCGAGAAGTCGATGACCAAGGGCGCTGAGGGCGTGGGCCTGCTGCGCTCCGAGTTCGTGTTCATGGGCCGCTCGACGGCGCCCACCGAGGCCGAGCAGGCCCAGGTCTACGCCGACTGCGCCCGGGCGCTCAAGCCGGGCCAGCCGTTGGTCATCCGGACGCTCGACGTCGGCGGCGACAAGCCGCTGGACTACCTGCCGATCCCCGCCGAGGAGAACCCGTTCCTCGGCGTGCGCGGCGTGCGCGTCGGGCTGGAGAAGCCCGAGGTGCTGCGCACGCAGCTGCGCGCGATCCTCGCCGCCGCCGACGCCGGGGCCGACCTGTACGTCATGTTCCCGATGATCGCCACCATCGACGACTGGCGCCAGGCCAAGGCGATCTGGGACGACGAACGGGCCAAGAGCGGCGTCACCGCGAAGGTGAGCGTCGGCATCATGATGGAGGTCCCCTCGGTCGCGGTGATGGCCAAGCAGTTCGCCGCCGAGGAGGGCTGCGACTTCTTCTCCGTCGGCACCAACGACCTGACCAGCTACACGCTGGCGATGGACCGGGGTCACCCGAAGCTGGCCGCGCAAGTCGACCCGTGCAACCCCGCCATCCTGACGCTCATCGGCAACGCCTGCGAGGCGCTGCACGAGCGCGGCAAGTGGCTGGGCATCTGCGGCGGCGTCGCGTCCGACCCGCAGGCCGTGCCGATCCTCGTCGGCCTCGGCGTCGACGAGCTCAGCTGTTCGATCCCGGCGATCCCCGCCGTCAAGGCCGCCGTGCGGTCCTACTCGCTCGAGCAGTGCAAGGAGATGGCCGCGAAGGCCGTCCTCTGCTCGACGCCCGAAGAAGTCCGTTCGCTCGTCCCGGTGGAAGAGGTCTGACAAATGAGTGCAGCAGAAGAGATCCTCGACGTCGTCGGCGGCGCGGACAATGTCGTCAGCCTCACGCACTGCGCCACGCGCCTGCGCTTCCAGCTGGTCGACGCGTCGAACATCGACGTCGCGGCCGTGGAGTCGATCAAGGGCGTCATGGGCGCGGTCCCCCAGGCGGGGGAGCGGTTCCAGATCATCATGGGCGGCGCCGTCCAGACCTACTACGAGCAGATCAACGCGCTGCCCGTCATGCAGGGCAAGCGCCAGCTCACGGACGAGGAGCTCAAGGCGGCCGCCCGGGCCGGCGGCGTGCGCGGCAAGTTCGCCTGGGTCGACTCGTTCTTCGAGTTCCTGTCCGATTCGTTCCGTCCCATCCTCGGCGCGCTGCTCGGCGCGTCGCTGTTCATCACGTTCATGGCGCTGATGGCCTCCCTCGGCGTGATCGAGAACTGGGCCGACGGCGAGCAGGCGGCTCTGCTTGCACCGGGCTGGCAGTTCATCAACCTGATGTGGCAGTCGGTGTTCGTGTTCCTGCCGCTCATGGTCGCGTACAACGCCAGTAAGAAGGTGGGCGCGGACCCATGGGTCGGATTCGCGGTCATGGCGCTGGTCATGCTGCCAGGGTTCACGGCCCTCGCCTCGCACCCCGATGCCCGTCCGCTCGAGGGGTCGAGCGCCATGGTCCTCGACATCTTCGGCATCCCGCTCACGATCTTCAGCTACAACTCGCAGGTCTTCCCGCCGCTCCTGATGGCGGCCCTGCTCGGACCGTTGTACAAGCTGTTGAAGAAGCTCATCCCCGAGAACCTGCAGCTGATCTTCGTGCCGTTCCTCGCGATGCTCGTGATGCTGCCCGTCACCGCGTTCATCATCGGCCCCATCGGCATCTACGTCGGCATCGGGCTGGGTGGTGTGCTGAGCGCGATCAACGGATTCAGCCCGCTGATCTTCGCGCTCGTCATCCCGATGCTCTACCCGTTCCTGGTTCCGTTGGGTCTGCACTGGCCGCTGAACGCGATCATGCTCGCCAACATCTCCACCTACGGTGAGGACTTCATCCAAGGACCCATGGGCGTGTGGAACTTCGCGTGCTTCGGCGCGACGGCGGGCGTGCTCATCCTCGCGATGCGC
>CAYVWO010000271.1:0-3976 GCA_964455495.1 uncultured Tessaracoccus sp. | reverse complement strand
GGCATCCCCACAGTGTTCTGGAACAAAGAAGACCCGATCCACTTTCCGGACCGTAGGAACGATTTCGTCCGCACCGCAGGGCTTTTTGACCTCGTCCTCACCACCGCCGAGGAGTGCATCGCACTGTACCAACGGGACGCCGGGTCGGAGCACGTTGATGTCCTTCCCTTCGCGGTACAGCCGCGCATCTTTCACCCGCGCTCCGGCGGTGACGCCGCAGATTCGGCTGTGTTCGCTGGCACCTGGTACGAGCGGTACCCACAGCGCACGGCGGCGTTGTCGAGGATCCTGGACCTCGTCACGTCCAGCGGTCGAGGGTTGGTGATCTACGACCGGCAGTTCAACTCGCCCGAGGGATATCGATTTCCGGCGCGCTACGACGTTTACCGCCGGCCAGCGATCAGCTACGAGGAGACCGCCCGAGCCTACCGGGACCACCTCTTCGGCATCACGCTCAACACCATCACCGACTCGCACACGATGTTCGCGCGCCGAGTCTTCGAGATGGCGGCCTGCGGTCAGGTGATCCTCTCCAACACGGCTGTAGGCGTGGAGGCCTTCTTCGGCGACTCCGTCATTTACGCTGATCGCGAACCGGAGCGGTACCTCGCGCTCAACGGCGCGGAGATGCTACGGATGCGTCGCGAAGCCCTCGCCGCCGCACTGAACAACCCCTACGCGCACCGTGCGGTGACGGTGCTCGAGCACCTGGGTATGCGGCCCGCCCCCCTCGATCAGCCGGTCACCCTCGTCACCGCTATCCGGACCGAAGAGGACTATGCCGCGGCCTGCCGTCACCGAAACCGTGGCGGAGTGGGCGACATACTGTGTCTCGTCTCCGACAACGCCGAGGAAGGTCTGCTGCTATCGCTCTCTTCGCGCCACGAGCCGGGTGTCGCAGTGGAGTTGAGCCGTCGCGTGTTCAGCGGAGAAATCCGCTCGCGCGCCCTGATCCAGACCCGAAGTGTTCTACTGGGCGATGTCGACCGCCTACCTGACGAGACCTGGATCGCGAAGGCGACACCGCACCTGGCCTATTCGGACCTCCCATTGATCGCGGGGGGGACCGCCGACGTCGGCGTGGAACGCGTCGCAGCGAGTGCGGGCCCGTATGGGTCACTGATGACCGCCGAGATGTTCGACCGTTTCGTGTGCGGCGGCGAGCGGCTGCCCGCGTTGAATGCGCTGCGAGGATGAGGGACTTGACGCTGCCAAGGGAAAGCGCCTCCAAACGATCCGGCAACCCTCTTCGACTCGTCGTCGCGGGTCACGATCTGAAGTTCATGGATCTGTTGTTACCCAAGCTGCGGAGCAGCTACGAGGTGAAGATCGACCAATGGCGCACCCACACGGAACACGACGTGGAGAAGAGTGAGCAGCTCCTGGACTGGGCCGATGTGGTCTGGGGCGAGTGGCTGCTAGGCGCTGCGCTGTGGTACGCCGAGCGCATCGAGCCCCGCCAACGCCTGGTGGTGAGGGCGCACCGCTCCGAATGGGGCGTCGCCTACGGTGAGCGTATAGACGTCGACAAGGTGGACGCATTCGTCACCGTCTCGCCACACTGCCGTGCCGACTTCATCGACCGGTTCGACCTACCGGCCGACCGGACGTGGATGGTTCCTAACGCGCTCGATGTCGGCGGTTACCGCAGGGGTGGTGACCCCGCCCGGGTCTACTCTCTTGCGATGGTGGGTGCCGTGCCCAAGCTGAAGGGGCTACACCGGGCGTTGAAGTTGCTCGCGCAGCTTCGCGAGGTCGACCCCCGCTACACCCTGACCATCTACGGAAAAGCTCCTGAGCAGCTGACGTGGCTCACGAAGATCGCCGACGAGATGGACTACTTTGCGTCCTGCCGGGAGTTGGTCGCCGACCTGGACCTCGAGGATGCCGTCACCTGGGCCGGTTGGACGGATACCCGAGACGCGCTGGCCGATCACGGATTTGTTCTTTCGTTGAGCGAACTTGAGGGCTTCCATATCGCTCCGGGAGAGGCCTTCTGTGCGGGCGGGATCGGGCTGTTCCTCGGTTGGCGCGGGAGCAGGGAGCTGTATCCCCGAGAACTCGTCTTCGCTGACGGCGCAGAGTTGCGCGATGCGTTGGTGGTGCTCCGCGATCCGGAGCGCTTCCAGTCTGCGCAGCGTCTCGGTGAGGAGTGGGTGCGGAGGTACTACGATATTGAGGTCGTCTGGCGGCGCATTGAGTCGATGCTATCGATCATCGGTGCCTGACAACTGAGGTCTCGCGCGCTGCCCCGCCGTTTCTCAGGGCTCGAGGCGTCAGCCGGATGTCGCGATGAAGCGGTTAGTGCGGGCCGACTCGATCATCGCCTCGCACACCTCGACGACGCGCGCGCCCTGCGCGAGCGTGACGATGTCCGCCTCCTTGCCGAGCACCGCGTCGCGGAAGTTCTCGTGCTCCACGCGCAGGGGCTCCGGCTTCGCGATGGCGAACCGGGTGACGTCGCCCTCGGAGACGCCGCGGAACTGGGCGATGTCGTCCCAGGTGGTGACGACCGTGCCGTTGGCGTGGAAGCTGAGGTCCGCCGTGAGGGTGTCCGCGACGAACATGCCCTTCTCGCCGGTCACGATGGTCAGGCGCTCCTTGGCGGGGGTGAGCCAGTTCACGAGGTGGTTGCTCATCAGGCCGCCGCTGAGCTGGCAGGTGGCAGAGACCATGTCCTCGTACTCGCGCCCGGCCTTGTACATGGTGCGGGCGGCGACGAGCTCGTAGTCGCGTTGGGTGACCCAGGCGGTCAGGTCGACGTCGTGGCTTGCCAGGTCCTTGATGACGCCGACGTCGGCGATGCGTGCGGGGAACGGGCCTTGGCGGCGGGTGCAGATCTGGTAGATATCGCCGAGGTCGCCGGCCTCGAGTCGTCTCCGCAGCGACTGCAGCGCCGGGTTGTAGCGCTCGATGTGGCCGACGGCGCCGATCAGGCCCTTGTCGGCGAACGCCCTCGCGAGGGAGCGGGCGCCATCGGCGGTCTTGGCGAGCGGCTTCTCGATCAGGGCGTGGACGCCGGCGTCGGCGAGCGCGAGGCCGATCTCCTCGTGGAACATGGTGGGGGCGGCGACGACGACGTAGTCGAGGCCTTGGGCGATCAACTGGTCGACGTCGGCGAGGACTTCCAGCCCGCCGGCGAGGCCGTGCGGGTCGCCGGCGGCGTCGGCGACGGCGACCAGGTCCACGCCGTCGATGGCGCGCAGGTTACGGGCGTGGTGTCGGCCCATCATGCCGAGGCCGATCAGGCCCGCTCGCAAGTTCGCCATGTCAGGCACCGGCCTTCGCGAGGGCATTCACGGCCGCGACGATGCGCTCCAGGTCGCGCTGCGAGAGCGACGGGTGCACCGGCAGGGAGAGGCATTCGAGCGCGGCCTGCTCGGTGTTTGCCAGGTGCACGTCGACCTGGAATGGCTTCAGGCGGTGGTTCGGGACGGGGTAGAACATGCCGGAGCCCACGTTGTACTCGTCCTTCAGAGCCTTGGCGAGGCCGTCGCGGTCCTGGGGGACGCGGACCGTGTACTGGTGGTAGACGTGCACCGCGCCGTCGGCGACCGCGGGAGTGACCACGCCATCGAGGTTGGCGGACAAGAACGCGGCGTTGGCCTGGCGGGTCGCCGTCCAGGCGCCGACCTTGGTGAGCTGCACGCGCCCGATGGCGGCGTGGATGTCGGTCATGCGGTTGTTCAGGCCGACGACCTCGTTGTGGTACTGCTGCAGCATGCCCTGGTTGCGGTACAGGCGCAGGTTCCGCTCGACCTCGGCGTTCGCAGCCGAGACCATGCCGCCCTCTCCCGAGGTCATGTTCTTGGTGGGGTAAAGGGAGAACATTGCGAACGTGCCGAACGCCCCGACGGGGACCCCGTTCAGCGCCGCGCCGTGGGCCTGGGCGGCGTCCTCGAACAGCAGCAGGCCGTGCCGGTCGGCGATGGCCTGCAGCTGGTCCATCTTCGCCGGGTGCCCGTACAGGTGGACG
>CAYVWO010000270.1:2311-3995 GCA_964455495.1 uncultured Tessaracoccus sp. | reverse complement strand
CGCCGCGCGGCGCCTCTCCCTGACCGGCACGCCGTTCAGATCCGACGACAACCCCATCCCTTTCGTCGCCTACGACGAGCTGGCGCCGGGCGTGAAGCAGTCCCGGGCCGACTACACCTACGGCTACTCGGAGGCGCTCGCCGACCACGTCGTGCGCCCCGTGCTGTTCATGAACTACGGCGGACCCATGCGGTGGCGGACCCGCGCCGGCGACGAACTGGCCGCCGACCTCGGCGTCCCCATGACCAAGGACCTCACCGCCGCGGCCTGGCGCACGGCGCTCTCCCCCACCGGCGAGTGGGTGTCCGCGGTGCTGCGCGCCGCCGACCAGCGGCTCACCGAGGTGCGCCGCCACGTGCCCGACGCCGGCGGCCTGGTCATCGCCACCAACCAGACGACGGCGCGGGCCTACGCCAAGCTGCTGGCCGAGATCACCGGGGCCAAGCCCACTGTCGTCCTGTCCGACGACGGGAGGTCGAGCTCGCGGATCGACGAGTTCTCCGCCTCCGAGGAGCGGTGGATGGTCGCCGTCCGGATGGTGTCCGAGGGCGTGGACGTGCCGCGGCTCGCCGTCGGCGTCTACGCGACCGCGACGTCGACGCCGCTGTTCTTCGCCCAAGCCGTCGGCCGCTTCGTGCGCAGCCGCCGACGCGGCGAGGTCGCCACCGTCTTCCTCCCGACCGTGCCCGTGCTGCTGGGCCACGCCGCCACCATCGAGAGGCAGCGAGACCACGTCCTCGGCCGCCCCAGAGGAGACGACGGCGACATCTGGGCCGAGTCGGAGGCCGAGATGGAGCAGGCCAACCGCCAGGAGAGCGGCTCCGATGACCTGCTCGGCGAGTTCGAGGCGCTGGAGTCGCAGGCGACGTTCGACCACGTCCTCTTCGACGCGCAGGCCTTCGGGATGCACGCCGAGCCGACGTCGGCGGACGAGGCCGACTACCTCGGCCTCCCTGGCCTGCTGGAGCCCAGCCAGGTCAGCGTCCTGCTGGCCGAGCGCCAGCGCCGCCAACTGCGCCGCCGGGAGCGCGACGACCGCAGGGTCGAGCCGGAGGTCGCGCTGCACCGCGCGCTGGCGTCGAAGCGCAAGGAGCTCAACTCGCTGGTCAGCCAGTACGCGCGCCTGAAGGGCGTCCCGCACAGCCACGTCCACGCGGACCTCCGCCGCGAGTGCGGCGGCCCGTCGCTCGCGAAGGCGAGCCAGGGCGAGGTCGACGAGCGCGTCCGCGCCATCCGCGCCTGGCTCCGCGGCTAACCTGGTCCCATGCAGTGGCAGGCAGTCGACGTCGACACGCCGCTGGGCGAGCTGCACGGGCCTCGGGCTCACCGTGCTCGGGCTCGTTCTCCAGTACCCGAGCCTGATCCTGTTCACGCTCCCCATGCTCCTCGTCGGGCTCTTCCAGCGCAGGATGGGCCCCGCGAACGGGCCGGCCCGGATCGTCGACGGCGGCCGCGACGTCCTGCCGACCAACGCCCGCGCGCTCATCCCTCACCAGCCCGCGCCACCCGCCGGGCCGTCGCCCGCCGAGCGGGTCGCCGTCGTCCGGGCCGCCTACGGCGGGCTGCTGGGCGACGTCGTCTACCGGATCGAGAACTCGGCGCTGTTCGACGGGGCGTTCCCGCCCACCGCCGACTTCCAGCTGGCGCTCGCCCTCTGGGACGAGGCCTCGCCCGACGCCGACGC
>CAYVWO010000270.1:1923-2301 GCA_964455495.1 uncultured Tessaracoccus sp. | reverse complement strand
GGGACGTGGAGACGACCTTCGCCTCGGCCCGCGCCCGGGCCGAGGAGCTGGGCCTCGTCCACCTCCCCGAGACCGCCCGCGACCCGGCCCGGCGCGCGGCCAAGGCGGCGGCCACCGCGCTCGCCGGCGGCCCGGAACCCGAGCGCGACGCGGCCAGGCGGCGCGTGGCCGAGATCCTCGGCTCGCTCGCGCTCTACTACCTGCCGCCCATCGACGCGACCGCCCCCGCGCTCATCGGCGCCCGCCGCCAGATCGAGCCCGCGCCGTGATCCAGGTTGCGCTCGACACCCACGTCTCTGACGTCGACGCCGTCGTGCTCGTCGCGGGCGACGACGTCCTGGTCGTCTCCTGCGAGCCAGGTCGCGACGACCCGGCGGC
>CAYVWO010000270.1:0-1913 GCA_964455495.1 uncultured Tessaracoccus sp. | reverse complement strand
AGCTGATCGCCGAGCGCGCGTTCCTGGTGGACGGGGTCCGGTGGCGCGGGCTCCTCGCGCCAGCGCTCTGGCTCGAAGGGCGGGAATGGGGCGTCGCCGAGTTCGTCGCCGCGCTTCCGCCCCTCCCCGATCCGCGGCGGGAGGCCCAGGGGCGCGTCGCCGAGGTGCGCGCGATCTACGGACGGATGCTCGCCGACGTCGCGTACCGGATCGAGAACGCCGCACTGTTCGACTCCGCCGTCGAGACGACGCGGCGGTTCGAGACCGCGCTGGCCCTGTGGGCCGATGTCACGCCGTCGACCGCCGACGACGAGGTCAGGCGCCGGGCGGCGCTGGTGGAGCTCGCCTTCGAGACCGCGCGGGCCCACGCCGAGACCGTCGGGCTGGCTCATCTCCCCCAGCAGGCCCGTGACCACGCCCGACGCGCCGCGGGCGCGGCCAGGCTCGCCCGCGCCGCCGCCACCGAGGCCGAGCGCGCCGCGGCCCAGGACCAGGTCGTGCGCATCCTGCGGTCGCTCGCGCTGTACTACCTCCCCGACCCTGACCGGCTGCCCCTCGCGCTCACCCGAGGCCCGGCCACCCCGCGTCCGGCGGCGTGAAAAGGCCCGCGAAGGCGGCGGGCATCGCGTCGGCGGGCTCCGGGCGCGGGGCCTTGTCAGCCCGCCGATCCGGGTGGTCGACGGGGGCGACGCCGTCGATCTTCGCGGCCTCCATCTGCTGGGCGGCGAGGCGCGCGTACAGCCCCTCGGCCGCGAGTAGCTCCTGATGGGTGCCGGACTCGACGATCCGGCCGGCCTCGATCACGTGGATCACGTCCGCGCCGACGACGGTGGACAGCCGGTGCGCGACCGTCAACGTCGTGCGTCCGGCGGCGGCGTTGTCCAGCGCCTCCTGCACCACCCGTTCGGAGACGGTGTCCAGGGCGCTCGTCGCCTCGTCGAGCAGCAGCACGGGCGGGTCCTTCAGCAGCACCCGGGCGATCGCGATCCGCTGCTTCTCGCCGCCCGAGAGCCGGTAGCCGCGCTCGCCGACGACCGTGTCGTAGCCGTGCTCGAAGCCGGCGATGATGTGGTGGATGTTCGCCGCCGCGCACGCCGCCTCGAGCTCGATCTCAGTCGCGTCGGGCCGCGCGTACAGCAGGTTCTCGCGGATGGTCGCGTGGAAGAGGTAGGTCTCCTGGGACACGATGCCGACGTGGTCGATGATCGAGTCCTGGCGGAGCCTCCGCACGTCCGTGCCCGCGAACTCGACGCTTCCCGACGTCGCCTCGTACAGCCGCGGCGCGAGGTACAGCACCGTCGACTTCCCCGCCCCGGACGGTCCGACGAACGCGACCTGCTGGCCGGGCTCGGCCGTGAACGAGACGCCCGAGAGGGTCGGCCGGGTGTCGGGCGCGGCGTCCGGGTAGCGGAAGGTGACGTCGCGGAACTCGACGCGGCCGACGGGGCCCGCGCCGTCCTCGACGCGAATCGCGCCGGGGCCGTCGGAGATCGCCGGCTTAAGGTCCAGGTACTCGAAGATGCGCGCGAAGATGGCGCCTGAGGTTTGGAGGTCGAGCGCCACGCGCATCAGGCCCATCAGCGGCTGCAGCAGCCGCGCCTGCACCGTCGTGAACGCGACCACCGTTCCCGCGGTGATGTCGGCGCCGCCCACGATGAAGTACCCGGAGACCAGGTAGATCACCGCGGGGACGCTCGCCATGATGACCTGGACGACGGCGAAGAAGCCCTGGCCGCTCATGGCCCGCCTGACCTGCAGCGCGATCTGGTTGGCGTTCTCCTCCTCGTACCGCGCCGACTCAGCACGCTGCCGGTTGAACGACTTCGACAGCAGGATCCCGGACACGCTGAGGGTCTCCTGCGTGATGGTGGTCAGCTCGGACAGCGACTCCTGCGTCCGCGCCGCGATCTTCG
>CAYVWO010000269.1:0-4002 GCA_964455495.1 uncultured Tessaracoccus sp. | reverse complement strand
TCCATCTGCCCCACGAGGTCCTCGTGCGCGTCGTAGACGGCGGCCTTGCGGTGCAGCGTCTTCCACAGCCACACCATCGGGATGAGCTCGGGGTCGTGAACGTGCACCAGGTCCGGGCGCACGCGGCGGAGCGCGCGCCACGCCTTGAGCTGGGCCGTGAAGAGCCGCTGGAACACGCCGCTGGCCTTGCCGATCCCGACGACGTTGACGCCCTGGTCGAGGCCGTCGCCGTCCTGCGCGCCGATGAACCACAGGTCGACGCCCTCGCGGGCCAGCGAGGCGCACTCCTTGTTGAAGATCCGGTTGTCGCGCGGCGGATGCAGGGTGGAGAGGTGCGCGACGCGCCCCGTCGATGTGGCCCGGGACAAGGGGTTACGCCTCGCCGTCGCCCAGGCGCAGGAAGGTGACGCCCGGCCAGTTGGCGGCGTCGATCACGCCGCGGCCGTCCACGAAGGCGCGGACGCCCGGGAGGTCCGCGGGGGTCAGCGCGAGGTACTCGGGGTGGTCGGCCTGGAGGATCGCGGCGTCGACCGGGTCGCCCAGGTGGTAGACGGTGAAGCCGTAGCGGGCGAGCTCGTCGTCGGTGAACATGGGGTCGTGCACGAGCACCTCGGCGCCGCGGGCGCGAAGCCCCTCGACGGCGGGGAAGACGCCGGAGAACGCCGTCTCCTTGACCCTGCCGCGGTAGGAGGCACCGAGGACGACGACGCGGGTGCCGGTCAGGCCTCCCAGCGCGCCCTCGGCGAGCCCGACGGCGTAGGCCGGCATGGTCATGTTCGCCTCGCGGGCGGTGCGCACGATCGTCGCGTCCGGGTCCGTGTACAGGTACAGGCGCGGGTAGACCGGGATGCAGTGCCCGCCGACCGCGATCCCCGGCCGGTGGATGTGGCTGTACGGCTGCGAGTTCGACGCCTCGATGACCTTGAAGATGTCGATGCCGTTGGCCGCGGCGAAGCGACCGAACTGGTTGGCGAGGCCGATGTTGACGTCGCGGTAGGTGGTCTCGGCGAGCTTCGCCATCTCGGCGGCCTCGGCCGACCCCAGGTCCCAGACGCCGTTGCCCCTCGGCAGGTCCGGCCGCTCGTCGAAGGTCAGCACCCGCTCGTAGAACTCGACGCCCCTGCGCGCCCCCTCCGCGTTCAGGCCGCCGACCAGCTTCGGGTACTTGCGCAGGTCCTCGAAGACGCGGCCGGTCAGCACCCGCTCGGGGGAGAAGACCAGGTGGAAGTCCTTGCCCTCGGTCAGCCCGGAGACCTCCTCGATCATCGGCCTCCACCGGGTGCGCGTGGTGCCGACGGGCAGCGTCGTCTCGTAGCTGACCAGCGTGCCGGGGGAGAGGTGCTCGGAGAAGCTGCGGGTCGCGGACTCCATCCAGCCGAAGTCGGGCTGCCAGGTGGCGTCGTCGACGAACAGCGGCACGACGATGACGATCGCGTCCGCGCCCGGGATGGCCTCGGAGTAGTCGGTGGTGGCGCGGAGCCTGCCCGCGGGGACGAGCGCGCTCAGCTTCTCCTGGAGGTGCGCCTCGCCGGGGAACGGCTCGACGGCGGCGTTGATCGTGTCGACCACGCCCTGCTGCACGTCGACGCCCACGACGTCGTGCCCCATCTCGGCGAACTGGACCGCCAGCGGCAGCCCGATCTTGCCCATCGCGACGACGGCAATCTTCACGTTTCTCCCTCTCGGTTCGGCGTGCCGAGTTTACGTCAGTGGACCAGGACGATCTTGCCGACGTTGTCGCCGCCGACGAGCTGCTCGTGCGCGCGGCGGACCTCCGCGAGGGGGACCCGGGTCTCGGGGGAGAGGCGGACGCGGCCGTCGGCGAGCATCGGCCAGACCTGCTCCTCGACGGCGGCGCAGATCGCGGCCTTCTCTGCGTCGGGGCGGTAGCGCAGCGAGGTGGCCGAGATGGTGCCTAGCTTCGCCAGCAGCTGGCCGAGGTTGAGGGTGCCCTTGACGCCGCCCTGGAGGCCGATGACGACGATGCGGCCGCCGCGCCGGAGCGCGGCGACGTTCGACTCCAGGTACTTCGCGCCGATGATGTCCAGGATCACGTCCGCGCCGCGGGTGGCGGCCTTCAGCTCGGCGACCCAGTCGCCGTGGTAGTCGAGGGCGTAGTCGGCGCCGTGTTCGAGGCAGTGTCGGAGCTTCTCGGGGCTCCCCGCCGTCGCGGCGACGGTGGCGCCGAGGGCCTTGGCGTACTGCGTGGCGAACGTGCCGACGCCGCCCGCGCCGCCGTGCACGAGGAACACCTCGCCGGCTGCCAGCCGACCCACAGCCAAGTTCGACACGACCGTGGCCGCCACCTCGAGCACGCCCGCGGCGGAGACCAGGTCCACGCCGGGCGGCGGCGGGATCAGCTGCCCCTCCGGCGCGACGAACAGCTCCGCGTAGCCGCCGCCGGCCAGCAGCGCGACCACCTCGTCGCCCGCCTTCCAGCGCTCGACGCCATCGCCGACGGCCTCGACGACGCCCGATGCCTCCAGCCCGATGATGTCGGTGATCCCCGCGGGCGGCGGGTAGTGCCCCTGGCGCTGCAGGACGTCCGCGCGGTTGACGCCGGACGCGACGGTGCGGACGAGCACCTCCCCCGGCCCGGGGGTGGGCGCCGGCGCCTCGCCGATGGTCAGGGCCTCGGGCCCTCCTGGGGTATCCACAAGAACTGCACGCATGCCCCTACCGTAGACTGGCCGATCCGCACGGAGAACGGCGCCTCGCGCCGGAGGAGGAAATGCGTTGTGAGGTCGAGCAGGCGACGGGTGCTGGCCGCCGTCCTGGCGGCCGTGGTGGTAGCAGGGATGGGCATCACGGCCCGAGCCGACGGGCCGTCCCCCGACGCGGGGCCCTTCGACGCCGAGCGGCCCAGCCTCGCCGTCGACCTGAACGAGGCCGAGGTGCTCGCGGGCGTCGATGCCGCGCCGACCCCGGCCGCGCGCTCCGCCCAGGTGGCGGCCGCGGTGGTGCCGGAGTTCGACCACACCCTTGTCATCACGGACAAGGAGTTCTACCGCCCGGACGCGCTGAACGAGGCCCAGATCAAGGAGTTCATCGAGGCCCGCGGCGCCGGTTGCACCAGCACGAAGGACAAGACCTGCCTCAAGGACCTCGTCCTCCCCGCGGCGAGCCTCGCCTCGGACCGTGAGCAGAAGGCCTGCGCACCCGTCGAGCTCGCCGAGGGGACGAGGGCCTGGACCGCCATCGACAAGGTGGCGAAGGCCTGCAACCTCAGCCCCAAGGTGCTGCTGACCACCATCCAGAAGGAGTCCTCGGGCGTGGTGCAGCCGAAGGCCGCCGGGCAGTGGGACAAGATGATGGGGATGGGCTGCCCCGACGGCGGGACGTGCAACCCGAAGTACGCGGGCTTCGCTCCCCAGCTGTACTTCGGCGCCGACCGGCTCTACGGCTACCAGACCTGGACCACCTACCCGTTCATCCGGGCCTTCCTCGAGGGCAAGCCGGCCAAGCCCCTCGACAAGGACGTCGAGGCGTTCGTGCCGCGCTCGATGGCGACGGCCTCGCTCTACACCTACACGCCGTGGGTCAGCGCCAACCGCCTCTTCCACACCGTCATGCGCGGCTTCTTCCCCGAGGCCCTCGCGGGCACCGGGCGCCAGGCCGACGGCGAGCGCTGGGGCGGGGCCGACCGCATCGAGACCGCGATCGTCATCTCGAAGCAGGCGTGGACCGCCAAGACCGCGAAGCGGGTCTACGTCGCGCGCGCCGACGTCACCGCCGACGCCCAGGTGGCGGGCACGCTGCCGGACGGGCCCATCCTCCTGACGCACACCAAGAAGGCGAACGAGGCGGTGCGCGCGGAGATCGCGCGCCTGGGAAGCCCCGATGTCGTCGTCATCGGCGGGACCAGCGCGGTCTCCGACGCCGTCGCCCGGGCCTATCAGGCCGTCGATCGGCTCGAGGGCGCGACCCGCGAGGAGACCGCCGTCGCCGTCTCTCGGTTCGCCTTCGAGGGCGGGGCGAAGAGCGTCTACCTCACCGACGGCT
>CAYVWO010000268.1:3224-4012 GCA_964455495.1 uncultured Tessaracoccus sp. | reverse complement strand
ATCTTGTGTCCGTGACGATGCCGAAGTTCTGGATTGCGGAAAAGATGGTAACCGAAGGCGAATTTGCGGAGTTGATGGGACTCAAAGTGAGAGATGCCCTGGCGGTCCTTGCTGAACCAGGCGGAGTTCCAGGTGGTGCCGACGGAGAACAGGTTGCCCGCGAAGCCGACGAGGAACGCGAGCACCAGCAGCCACGTGTAGCTCTGCGCGAAGCTCACCATGTAGGCGGGGATCGCGGTGGCGAACAGCAGGAACAGCGTGACCTTGCGGCCGCCGATCCGGTCGGCGATGATGCCGGCCGGCAGCCGCCACATGGAGCCGTTGAGGACGGCGACGGCGGAGATCCAGGCCAGCTGCTCGTCGCTCAGCCCGAACTCCTTCTGGATCGGGACGCCCAGGATGCCGAACATCAGCCACACCGCGAACATCAGCGTGAACGCGACGGTGGACATGGTCATGACGCGCCCGGCGCCCTTGCCGGTCTCGTGGACCGGGGCGACCTCGATGAGGTGCTTACTCACTGGTGGTGATCTCTCTGTCTGTGGATTTTCTTCCAACTATTGGTAAATACGGTCACAGTCTGCACAGTGCCCCACGCCGGTCCGGACGCGGGGCCTGTTAACGCTCCTTGAGCAAGTCCCTGAACCGTGCGCCAGACCTTTCGACGCGACGCCGGGGCTTCGCCCTGGGCGTCGGCTCAAGGAGCGAAACCACGCTCCTTGAGCCGGGCCGCAAGCGAAGCGCGCGCCCGCGTCGCGCCGTGCTGAGCCGCCGCGTGGGGCGAAGCC
>CAYVWO010000268.1:2487-3214 GCA_964455495.1 uncultured Tessaracoccus sp. | reverse complement strand
GCCGATCGGGTCCCAGCCGCGGCCCTTGACCGTCTGCGAGTGCTGCGGGACGGCGTCGCGCGAGCGGTAGACGATGTAGGGCCGGAACAGGTAGTGCAGCGGCGCGGAGAACGCGTGGACGAGGCGCGTGAACGGGATCATCGCGATCAGCAGCAGCGCGATCACGATGTGCGCCTGGAACTGCCAGGTGGCCTCCCCCATCGCCTCGACGTTCGGCTGGAACACGAACAGCGAGCGGAACCAGATGGACACCGTCTCGCGGTAGTTGTGCTCCTCGCCCGTCGGGGTCTTGTCGCCGGTCAGCGTCGCGACCATGCCGAGGCCGACGGCGAGCGCCAGGAACAGGTACATGACCTTGTCGTTGACCGTCGTCGCGCGGAAGACGGCGGTCTGGGTGCGGCGCCGGTAGATCAGGAGCCCGAGGCCGACGACGAGCGCGATGCCCGCCAGGCCGCCGCCCCAGAACGCGCCCATGTGGTACATGTGCTGGTCCAGCCCGACCCAGTCGGTGAGCGCCTTCGGGACGATCAGGCCGACGACGTGGCCCAGGAACACGGCCAGCAGCGCGAAGTGGAACAGCGGGGAGGCGAACTTCAGCAGCTTGGACTCGTACAGCTGCGACGACCGCGTCGTCCAGCCGAACTGGTCGTAGCGGTAGCGCCAGAACAGCCCGCCGAAGAAGACCAGCGCCACGATGTAGGGGAAGACGCCCCAGAGGAAGGTTTCC
>CAYVWO010000268.1:0-2477 GCA_964455495.1 uncultured Tessaracoccus sp. | reverse complement strand
GGTGTTGATGAAGGGCTCGAGCCCGACGAGCTCGCTGGGCCGCGTGCCGAGCAGCTCCTGCACCTCGGCCCTGGTCTGCGGGGACGGGCCGCCGAGCGTGTCGCAGATCGCGGCGACGACGCCCGCGTGCGGCAGCTTGTCCTTGACCAGGCCGAGCCGCAGCAGCTCCAGCGAGGCGCGGTAGGTGTTGAGCAGCGCGACGCCGAGCGCGGGCGCGCCGTTGGCGGCGAACTCCAGCACCATCGGCAGGTAGTCGGGTAGCTCGCCGTCGAGGTCGACGAGCAGGCCGGAGTCGCGGTAGGTCTGCTTGATGGCGGCCAGCACCTCGCCCCGGCGGCGGGTGTCGCCGTCGGTCCAGTAGGTGAGGTGCATCGCGTGCCGGCGCGACAGGTCGAACTCCTGCACGTGCCAGGCCTGCGCCTCCATCGGGGTCATCGACCGCAGGTGCGCGAGGACCGGCTCGAAGGGGGCCAGCGCGTCGGCCTCCGCCAGCGCCTCCTCGACCAGCGGCAGCCGGCCGAGCGTCTCGTCGTCGGGATAGGAGAGCACGACGGCGGCCGCGGCGTAGAGCACGCGGTCGCGGCGCGGCGGCGGAGCGGGCAGCTTCACGGCGTCCCCGCCTTCTCCCGCGCTTCCTCGTCGCGCTTGGCCTTGACGGCGGCGAACGACTCGATCGCGACGGGCACCAGCCGGCCCGACGACTCGCCCAGCGCGCCGGACGCGCTCGGGTCGTCGTCGAAGTTCACCGAACAGGCCATCTCCTCGAGGTTGTGCGCCTGCTCGCGGTGCGCCTTGGGGATGACGTAGCGCTCGCTGTACTTGGCGATCGCCAGCAGCCGGTACATCTGCTCCATGGCCCCGCCCGTCATGCCGACGGCGGTGGCCAGGTCCTCGTCGCGCTCGCGGCCGAGCGTCACGTCGCGCATGTAGGAGCGCATCGCGGCCAACTTCTGCAGCACGAGCCGCACCGGCTCGACGTCGCCCGCGGTGAACAGCTCGGCCAGGTACTCCAGCGGGATGCGCAGCGCGTCGATGGCACCGAACAGGTTGCCGCCCGCCTCCGCGTCGTGGCCCTGGGACTGCAACAGGTCCACCACCGGCGACAGCGGCGGGATGTACCAGACCATCGGCATGGTGCGGTACTCCGGGTGCAGCGGCAGCGCCACCTTGAAGTGCTTGATCAGCGCGTACACCGGTGACTTCGCCGCGGCGTCCAGCCAGTCCGACGGGATGCCGTTGGCCTTGGCGTCGGCGATGACCTGCGGGTCGGTGGGGTCGAGCATCAGGTCGAGCTGGGCCTCATAAAGGTCCTTGTCGTCGGCCATCGCGGCCTGCGTCACCTTGTCGGGGTCGTACAGGATGACGCCGAGGTAGCGCAGCCGGCCGACGCAGGTCTCGGAGCACACCGTCGGGATGCCGACCTCAAGGCGCGGGTAGCAGAAGTGGCACTTCTCGGCCTTGCCCGTGCGGTGGTTGAAGTAGATCTTCTTGTACGGGCAGCCCGTGATGCACTGCCGCCAGCCGCGGCACTTGTCCTGGTCGACCAGGACGATGCCGTCCTCGGAGCGCTTGTAGATCGCGCCCGAGGGGCACGACGCCATGCACGACGGGTTGAGGCAGTGCTCGCAGATGCGCGGCACGAAGAACATGAAGCTCTTCTCGTACTCCAGCTTGATCTGCTGGTTGGCCTCCTCGCGCAGCTTCTTCAGGATCGGGTCTCCGGCCTCGGTCGCCGCCACGCCGCCCAGCGAGTCGTCCCAGTTGGCCGACGCGCTGATCGCCATGTCCTTGCCCGTCACCAGCGACTTCGGCCGGGCCACCGGGAAGTCGTCGCCGAGCGGCGCGGTGATCAGGTTCTCGTAGTCGTAGGTCCAGGGCTCGTAGTAGTCGTCCATGCCCGGCTGCACCGGCGAGGCGAAGATCGAGAGGAGCTTCTTGAACCGGCCGCCGGAGCGCAGCTTCAGCCGCCCGCTCTTGGTGCGGACCCACCCGCCCTGCCACTTCTCCTGGTCCTCGTAGGTCCGGGGGTAGCCCTGGCCAGGGCGGGTCTCGACGTTGTTGAACCAGACGTACTCGGTGCCGGCGCGGTTGGTCCAGGCCTGCTTGCAGGTAACCGAGCACGTGTGGCACCCGATGCACTTGTCAAGGTTCATCACCATGGCCACCTGGGCCATGACGCGACGCTGCTTCGCCATCAGTACTGCACCTCCTGGGAGCGACGGCGCACCGTCGAGACGATGTCTCGCTGCACGCCGGTGGGGCCGATGTAGTTGAAGGCGTACGCCTGGTGCGCGTAGCCGCCGATCAGGTGGGTGGGTTTCAGCAGGATGCGGGTCACCGAGTTGTGGATGCCGCCGCGCTTGCCCGTTGCCTCCGACTTCGGCACGTCGATGGTGCGCTCCTGCGCGTGCTGCACGAAGCAGATGCCGTCGGGCAGCTTCGACGTGACGACGGCGCGGGCGACGAACATGAGCAGC
>CAYVWO010000267.1:0-4013 GCA_964455495.1 uncultured Tessaracoccus sp. | reverse complement strand
GCGAGTCGAGAACGCCGTCGTCGAGCAGGACCGTCAGGTGCCTGCGGACGGCGGCTGGCGTCAGGTCGAGCTTGTCGGCGAGCTGCTTGGCCGTCTGCGGGCCGTCGCCGAGGATCAGCTGGACGACGCGCTGGCGGGTCGGCACCTCGTGCTCGATATCAGTCGTGGCTGTCATACCGCCTCCTCGCTCGCCCTCGACGCCCAAATAGCGCCCAATAAAGTCAGGCCAGTCTTTCCAATTGTGCGCCGAGTTTCAAGGAAGGACGCCCTAAGGAAGCACCGATCGATGCTTCCCTAGGGCGTTTTCTTGAGCAGGCGCCTCAGCGCAGGTCGATGCGAACGTCCGAGCCACCCTCGTGAGTCAGCCGCGCGCCCATCTGGACGACCTGCGGCTCCGGGGCGAAGCCGCCGACGAACAGCGCCTGCCCCTGCGCGAAACCGGGTGAGCGGTCGATGAGTTCCCTGGGCGCGTAGCCGAAGATCTGGCCCAACTCGACGAGGTCGCGCGGTGAGCTCATCTTCATGAGCGCGAGGTTGTCGCACTGGGAGATCACGTTCGGGTGAAGCTTCGACGGGCGCTGCGTCGAGAGCAGCAGCCAGATGCCGTACTTCCGTCCCTCGGCGGCGATCTGGATGATGCGTTCGGCGAGCAGCTTCTCCAAGGGAGACGCCGGTTCGGGCGAGCACAGGTTGTGAGCCTCGTCGATCACGACGAGGCGTCCGACACGGTCGTCGCGCCGCGCCCACAGGTGATCGAGGACGGCAATCGCCGCCGTCTGCATCTGCACGGCGGACTCGAAGTGCCCGAGATCGACGACGGTGGCATCGGCGCGCTCGTCGACCACGTCGGTCACCGTGTGGTGCCCGCGCGACCACAGATCCCAGTCCGCGATCCCGAGGTTCTCCAGCCTCATGGCGATGCGCTCGAAGCTGGGCACGCCGCTATCCCGCAGCTTCTCGACGATCGGGCCGTCGACGTCCTCCCGAAGCAGGTGTTCGGCGTGCAGAACGGCGTTGAAGTCCTCGGCGTCGATCACGGGATGCATCTGCAGGAGGGCCGCGCGCGAGCGCACGTCCATGTCCATGTAGCGCACCTTGAGCGGATGGGCGGCCTCCGGTGTGGTCCTGAGCACCCGGATGTCTCGCGAGGCGAGTTCAGCCGCCGATCCGGCTGGCGCGTCGTCGCGGACGCTGCCCAGGTGCACGAAGTCGGAGTTCGGATCCAGCACGACGACCGGAAGCCGCGTCTGCAGGAGAACCTGCTCGAGCAGGACGCCGAGGGCATAGGTCTTGCCTGAGCCGCTCTGGCCACACCAGAAGGTGTGCCGGTTCAGGCGGGAGGCGTTGACGGCAGCGGTCTCCATCGAACCGAACAGCGTCCCGATGGGCATGTCAGCTGGCATGCCCAGATGCTAGCGCCTGCCGCCTCCCCCGGATGGTTCGGATCTCGCGGTGGGTCCGGCGCGGGCCGGGGTGACCGAGCCGTTAGGCTGGCTGGGTGTCTGCCATCGACGCCCGCGACCTGCGGCTCAATTTCGGCCCCGTGACGGCCCTCGATGGGCTTTCGTTGACGGCCCACGCCGGCCAGGTGACCGCGCTGCTCGGCCCCAACGGCGCGGGCAAGACCACCTTCATCCGCTGCTGCACCGGCCTCGCCGCGCCCGCCTCCGGCACGCTCACGCTGTTCGGCGAGGCGCCAGGCTCCCCCGCGGTGCTGGCCAGGATCGGCCTGATGCCCCAGGCCACCGGCGCATGGGCCGGCATCAGGGCCGGCGAGCTGCTGCGCTACCTCTCTCGCCTCTACGCCGCCCCGCAGCCGGTTGACGATCTCATGGCGCTGCTCGGCATCGACGCGTTCGCCCGCACCCCCTACCGGCGCCTCTCGGGCGGGCAACAGCAGGCCGTCAACCTCGCCGGGGCGCTCGTCGGCCGACCAGACCTCCTGTTCCTCGACGAGCCCACCGCTGGGCTCGACCCGCGCGCCCGCCGCCGGACCTGGGACGTCGTCCGGGCCGTCCGCGACGCCGGGGCCGCCGTGCTGCTGACCACGCACGACATGGCGGAGGCCGCGGAACTCGCCGACCGCGTGCACATCGTCGACGCCGGGCGGGTGAGCGTCAGCGGCACCGTCGGCGAGCTGGCGCGCGAGGGCTCGCTCGAGGACGCCTACCTCCGCCACACCACCGGAGACCGCCCGTGATGCTCGACTTCACGCCTCACCCCGCCGCCGCCCCCGCCCGCTCGCGGGTCTGGGCGCACGCCTCGACGGAGGCCGGCCTGATCATCCGCAACGGCGAGCAGGCCATCCTCGCGATCGTCATCCCGCTCGCCATCCTCGTCGGCGCGGCGTTCTTCGGCGGCCGGCTCGGCCTCGGGCTGCAGACGGCCGCGCCGTCGGTGCTGGCCCTCGTCATGTGGAGCTCGTGCCTGACGACGCTGGCGATCGCCACCGGCTTCGAGCGGCGCTACAACGTGCTCGAGCGGATCGCCGCGACGCCGCTCGGCCGCCCGGGGATCCTCGCGGGCAAGGCGCTGGCCATCGGCATGATCACCGTCGGCCAGGTCGCGGTGCTCGGGCTGGCCGCGCTGGCGCTCGGGTGGCGCCCCGCGTTCACTGTGGCGTCCGTCGCGGTCGCCGTCCCGACGGCGCTGCTCTGCATGGGCGCCTTCGCGGGCCTCGGCCTGGCGATCTCCGGGTCGCTGCGGCCGGAGGCGACGCTCGCCGTCGCGAATCTGTTGTACCTCGTCGGGATGCCGCTCGGCATCCTCCTCCCGGCGAGCCGTCTCCCCGGCTGGGCCGAGCGGGTCGTCCAGGCGCTGCCCACCGGCGCGCTGGGCGAGGCTCTGCGCGCGGCCTCGGTCGGCGACGCGCTGCTGTGGCCCCTCCTCGTCGCCGCGCTCTGGTGCGCGGCCCTGCTCACCCTCGCGTGGAAGGTGTTCACATGGACCTCCTGAGAAGGCTCGTCGACGGCGAGCGCGCGCTGCGCGCGTGGCTGTGGGCGTCGCTGGTCTGCAACATGGGGATCGTCGTGACGGGCGCCGTCGTGCGGCTCACCGCGTCGGGGCTCGGCTGCGACACCTGGCCCAAGTGCAGCGAGACCAGCTACGTCCCGCACGGCGAGGCCGGCATTCACGGCATCATCGAGTTCGGCAACCGGACCCTCACCTTCGTGCTCATCGCGGCCGCGCTCGGCGCGTTCTTCGCCGCGTGGCGCAACCGCGGCCGCGGGACGAAGCTGTGGTGGATCACCTTCGGCGTCGGGCTCGGCATCCCGTTCCAGGGCGTGATCGGCGGGTTCACCGTCTGGTCCGACCTCAACCCCTACGTCGTGGCGCTGCACCTCCTGCTGTCGGTGAGCCTGATCGTGATCTGTGTGTGGGCGCTGCGGGTCGGCTACCGCGCCCCCGTCACCGCCGTCGCGCCCGGCGCCCGATGGCTGGTCATCCTCACGTTCGCCGCCACGATGTTCTCGATCTGGGTTGGCACCGTCGTCACCGGCTCCGGCCCCCACGCCGGCGACGCCCGCGCCGTGCGCACCGGCCTCGAGATCGAGCTGGTCGCCCGCGCGCACTCCTTGTCGGCCTGGCTCGTGACCGCGCTCACCATCGCGTGCGTCTGGCTCTTCCACCGCGTCGGCGCGCCCCGTGCCTCCCGGGCCGCCCGGCTCCTGCTCCTCACGGTGCTGCTCCAAGGCGTCATCGGATACCTCCAGTATTTCCTCGGCGTCCCCGCGGGCATCGTGTGGCTCCATATGGTTGGGTTGACCCTGGTGACCGCCGCGTCCGCGTGGCTGCTAGTCACCACCACGAGGAGGACCCATGTCGAACAACCCGGTGCTGACGAGGCATCTGCCCTTTCAGCTGCCTGACTTCGCCGCCGCTACGCCCGCCGACTATCGCGCCGCGCTCGAGTCGGGCATGGCGGCCGAGCTCGGGCAGTTGGCTGCCCTGAAGGCAGACGACTCCCCCGCGACCGTCGAGTCGGTGCTCGGCGCCTTCGAGGACGCTGGCGC
>CAYVWO010000266.1:1263-4024 GCA_964455495.1 uncultured Tessaracoccus sp. | reverse complement strand
CTTCGGCAAGTCCAGCACCCCCACGCGCAACGGCTCGCGGACGGTGTACCGGAAGTCGCGCAACCACGTGTCCTCTCTGTACGACTCGTCGATGCCGTTCGCCATGTTCTTCGACGGCGGCCAGGCCGTCCACTACTCCGCGGACTTCGCCCGCAACGGTTACTCCGGCGCGTCCCACGGCTGCGTGAACATCCGCGACTACAACGCCATCAAGAAGCTGTTCGACACCGTCCGCGTCGGTGACAAGGTCGTCGTCTACGGGTAGGCGGGCTGTGCTCGGAGAGGCGAAGGCGTTCGCAAAGCGCGGGATTCGCGCGGGCGCCCGGACGTGGGACAGGGTGCGCCCCGCCGCGCGTTCCCACCCGGCGGTGGCCGAGGCGCGCCTGCCCGTGGAGATCCTGACGACGACCCTTGCCGACGTGTGTGAGGCGCTGGAGCGCGAGGGCGTCGAGGCGTGGTGCTTCGGCCGCGAGGCGGAGCCTGTCGGCCAAGTGGGCGTCCACGCGGCGGACCGGGAGCGGGTGGGGCGTGCCCTGCGCCGCTTGGGCGAGCAGGGCTATTGGGTGCGGGTCGAGCAGCGGCTGGCCGATCGCGAGTTCCCGCTCGCGGGCCTCGACCCGTCGAAGCTCGCTGCTTACGACGTGCTCGCGCTGTACAAGCCGAGGCGGATGAACGACGCCGGGTGGGTCACCCGCGCCGAGTTCGGCTGCGAGCTGGAGCTGTGGGCCACCGAGGTGATCGACGGCGCGGAGTACCTGATCGCGCCGCGGGAGAACGCGGCGTCGAGGCAGCTCCCGCTTGCGGGGTTCTCGTTGGTGCCGGCCACGTGGCACGGGATGACGGTGCGGACGCCGTCGGTGTTCACCGAGCGGATGGTCGACGACGTGACGTTCCCCATCGACGTCGTCTACACCTGGGTCGACGGCAGCGACCCGCGCTGGCTCGAGAAGCGCGCCCGGGCCGAGGCGGAGGAGGGCGCGTTCCACCCCGACGCGACGGCGACGGCGCGGTTCGCCGACCACGAGGAGCTGCGCTATTCGTTGCGGTCGATCGAGAGTTACGCGCCGTGGGTCCGGAGGATCTTCCTGGTGACCGACGACCAGGTCCCGGCCTGGCTGGACACCGATCATCCGAAGATCACGGTGGTCGACCACCGCGACATCTTCGCCGATCCCGCGAACCTGCCGACCTTCAACTCGAACGCGATCATCTCCTCGCTGCACCGCATCGAGGGGCTGTCCGAGCACTACATCTTCATGAACGACGACTTTTTCCTCGGTAGGTGGGTCACGCCCGACCGGTTCTTCACGCCGTTCGGGCACGCCCGGGTCTCGCCGGCCAACAACCGTCGGCCGTTCGGCCCGGCGCGGGTGGAGGAGGGGCCGCACTTCAACCTGTCGCGCAACATCCGGGAGATCCTTCGCGAGCGGTTCGGGATCACGGTCTCGCGGGCCATCAAGCACACCCCTTATCCGCAGCTGCGCTCGGTGCATCAGCGGATGGAGGAGGAGTTCGCGCCGCGGTACGCCGCGACGCTCTCGCACCGGTTCCGGCACCACGACGACATCGTGGCCGATCAGCTGTTCCACTACTACGCGCAGATGACCGGCTCGGCCGTGCGGGCGGCGCTGCGCTACAACTACTTCAACATCAAGGACGCCGCCGACGTCCGCAGGCTCGATCTCCTGCAGCGGGTGCGCGACCGTGACGTCTTCTGCCTCAACGACGCCCCGGCCGAGGGCGTGGAGCCGATGGATGACGCCGTGATCGCGGCGTTCCTGGAACGCTACTTCCCGGTGCCGTCGTCGTTCGAGCGCCGGTAGCGGGTCATACCCATCGCTGTGCGCAACTGGTGGACGTGGAGCGCGGCAGCGTCAACTGCCGCGACCGGGAGGCCGGCTTCGTGGAGCGCGTCTGGTAGGCGCTGGGCAACGTGGCCGTTGATGGCGCGCACTTCATCGAGAACCCGGCCTGGGTCGAGCCTGGCCTGGCGCGCGAACTCCGCCCAAGACTCCTCACTGGTGTCAGACCTTCGGAACGCGCCGCCGATATCCATCGCGTTGCGCTGGTCCACCTTCGGCCACAGGAAGATCGGCAGCGTGTCGTACAGCGGTGCCAGGCGCGCGCCAGTTCTGCTGAGCAGAACAGAGTAGTTCTTCGCATGGGCGTCCGAATTCCCGACGGCGACGTTGAAGGCGAGCTGACGCACGAACTGCCACTCCTGACCGTAATGTCGGAGCACGCCGACCACATCGGGAGCGCCAACCGAGTACTTCTCGTACGGCGGCAGCCCCATCGCCTGCAACATATCTTCGGCGCGGAGCCGTAAACCGCTGGCGCGGTCCCACCGCTGGACCGCATACGCTCTCTGCCCGCGGAACTCCATCACGTCCGACCGAGACGACGGTATGGCGCACTCGCGTGCAAGATCCAGGCAGGCCTTCTCCGCCAGATCAGCGCCCGGGTACTGGGCTGCTGCTGGCTTGAAGATGTGCGTTGAGGGGTGCTCGTAGGTTGACCAGAACCACTTCTCACCGACCCGGGAGAGGGAGAACTTGGCCTGCTGCCCTGCCAGCGACCAGCGCGGACGGATGTGTGCAGGGGGCGGTGAGGCGGGATCGCGCCTCAACGTAGCGATCCGGTAGGCGATGTCGTCGGCGGTAGCTTCGATCAAGGCAGCCGCTTCGCGTGAAGGGAGATCCTCGTCTGGCGAGAGCGAGACCGCACCAGCGACGTCCTCGCCGAGCCTTGAGATCAGGTC
>CAYVWO010000266.1:0-1253 GCA_964455495.1 uncultured Tessaracoccus sp. | reverse complement strand
ATAGCCAACCGCTCGCGCGCTTCCTCGTTCTCCGGGAGAAGGTTGTCGAGATAGTTGTAGGCCACCCCGCCATCGGCCTCGTCGCCAACCGGCAGTGAGAGCGAAAGTGGTGGACCGGCGTAGCTGTCGTCGTAGGTGAAGCTGGCCTCCTCATCTCCAGTTCGATCAAACCGGCCAATCAGGCGGTCGCCCATGAACGCGAACAGGTGATCAGGCATGGCGAGCGATGACCTCGTCCAGGTCGATGTCGTCGAGGGTGAGTCCGGACGGGATCGACGGCAACGCGAGGGCGTGGACATCCAGAGCGTCGAGCACCTGGAGCACTTTGGCCAGCTCGGCGCGAGGGTGGCCTGCCTCGACGTCGGCGAGGAACCGGCGTGAGACGCCGGCCTTCTCCGCGAGCCCGGCTTGGGTGAGTCTGGCGGCCGCGCGTTCTGCGCATACTACCCCTGCCACATCGTCGGCGGTTGCCATGAACCTTCTGATCGCCATGCGCCCATTCTAACACCTCGTGTGCACGTACGCGCACAAGTTCTCCGAGACGCGGGCCCGCTTCGCTACGGGGCTAGCCTCCCTCTTTCATCGGTTGGTACGGCGCGAGTCGTCGGTGTCATTGAGGATCTCGAAGGAGGACCGGAGCGGGTAATAGGCCTCGAGGAACTCGGCGACCTCGCGGCCGGTGATGGGGTTCGTGCCGACGAACGGCGTGTCGTTCAGGCAGAAGACGTCGCGGTCGCGGCGCTTCAGCAGCGCCTCCAGTTGGGCGCGCTCGCCGACTTGGAGGTCGACGTACTCGTAGCGCAGCGAGGCGACGACGGCCTTGCCGGTGATCTGCGCGTAGTAGTGGAACAGCTGATCCGCGACGATGTCGTCGTGGTGCCGGAACCGGTGCGAGAGCGTCGCGGCGTACCGCTCAGGAAACTCGGACTCGATCTGGCGGTGAACCGAGCGCAGCTGCGGGTGCGGGGTGTGCTTGACGGCCCGCGAGACCGTGACGCCGAATCGCTCGCGAAGGATCTCCCGGATGTTGTGGGTCAGGTTGAGGTGGGGCTCGTCCTCCGGGCGGGCGTCCGCGAAGGGGCGCCGGTTGTTCGCCGGGGAGACCTTGGCGAGGCCCGACGGGGTGAAGAAGTCCGACGGCGTGACCCACCGTCCGAGGAACACGTCGTCGTTCATGAAGATGTAGTGCTCGGACAGGCCCTCGATGCGGTGCAGCGAGGAGATGATCGCGTTCGAGTTGAAGGTCGGCAGGT
>CAYVWO010000265.1:0-4028 GCA_964455495.1 uncultured Tessaracoccus sp. | reverse complement strand
ACCTTGTCGGTGGAGACCTCGAGGAGCGGCTCGTCGACCTCGACGGTGTCGCCGACGGCCTTCAGCCAACGAGAGATCGTGCCCTCCGAGACGGACTCGCCCAGCGCGGGCAGGGTGACCTCGGTGCCGGACGCGGCGGAGGCGGGAGCTGCCGGAGCGGGCGCGGCCTCGACGACGACCTCGGCCTGCGCGGCATCGGACGCAACCTCGGCGGCCACCTCAACCTGCTCGACGGCGGCAGCTGACGGGGCCGGGGCCTCGGGCTCCGCGGGGGTGGCGGACTCGCTCGCCTCACCGATGACGGCAAGCACGGCGCCGACCTCGGCGATGTCGTCTTCCTGGAAGCGGATCTCCAGCAGGACGCCGGCCGCGGGGGAGGGGATCTCGGTGTCGACCTTGTCGGTGGAGACCTCGAGGAGCGGCTCGTCGGCCTCGATCGTGTCGCCGACGGCCTTCAGCCAACGAGAGATTGTGCCCTCCGAGACGGATTCGCCCAGCGCAGGAAGCGTTACTTCGGTTGCCATGTGCGTGCTGCTCCTTGTGTGTTCGCGGTGTGCGGCCCAGCCTAGCCCTAGTTCCGGTGTGCGTTGGGCCGGTTCAGTCATGCATGTGGAGAGGTTTACCGGCCAGCGCCCAGCCGGCCTCGGCGATCGCCTCGCCCAGGGTGGGGTGCGGGTGCACGATCCCCGCGAGGTCCTCCGCCGCGGCGCGCCAGCCAACCAGCAGCGCGCCCTCGGCGATCAGCTCCGCCACGTCCTCGCCGACGGCGTGCATACCGACGATCTGCCCCTCGGCCGAGCGCACCAGGCGGACGATGCCCGTCTCGCGCTCGCCGGGGGAGCGCAGCAGGAGCGCGCGCCCGTTGCCTGTGAGGTGATAGTCGGCGACCTGCGCGCCCTCGCCCGCCTGCTCTCCCGTGAGCCCGACCGAGGCCAGCTGCGGGCTGGAGTAGGTGACGCGCGGGATGTCGGCATCGGAGGGAAGGGCGGGGCGCCCGTGGGCCTTGCCCTGCAGCAGCGCCACCCGCTCGGCGACGAACATGCCGTGCGCGTAGCCGCGGTGCGCCAGCTGCGGGCCGACGACGACGTCGCCCGCCGCGAAGATGCCGCGCACGGAGGTCTGGAGGTTGCCGTCGACCTCGACGTGCCCGCCCTGCGACAGCCGCACTCCGGACTCCTCCAGGTGCAGCCCGGAGGTGGCGGGCCGGCGCCCGACGGCGACAAGCAGGACGTCCGCGGTGAGCTGTTCGCCCCCCACCGTCGCGGCGACGCCGTCGCCGTCGACCTCCGCCGACTCGAGGCCCGCCCCCAGTCGCAGGTCGACCCCGCGCTTGGCCAGTTCGCGGGCGAGGACGCGCGAATGCCCCGGCTCCTCGGTTGGCAGCAGCGAGTCCGCGGCCTCGACGAGCGTGACCGCGACTCCCAGGTCGGCCCACAGCGAGGCGAACTCGACCCCGATGACGCCGCCGCCGACGACGATCGCGCGCCCCGGCAGCGTGTCGAGGCGCAGCGCGTGCTCGCTTGTCAGGATGCGGGTCCCGTCGACGGGCAGCCCGAGCGTCACGGGGGCGGCGCCGGTGGCGACGAGGACGGCGCGGGCGCGGTGGGTGGCGGCACCCGCCTCGACGGCGGGGCCGTGGTCGTCTGCTCGCAGCGTCGCGCGCTCGGCGATCACCGTCACCCCGCGTCCGGACAACAGCCCGGACAGGCCGCGGTGCAGCCCGCCGACCACGCCGTCGGCGTAGCTGCGGATGGCCCCGGCGTCGGTGCCGTCCAGCGTGGCGGCGATCCCGAACGTGGGCGCCTTCTTCACGGTGCGGCGCACCTTCGCGGCCTGCAGCCACGCCTTGGTCGGGATGCAGCCGCGGTGCAGGCACGTCCCGCCGACGGGGGTGTCGTCGAAGAGCGCGACGCTGAGCCCCAGCTGGGCGCCCCGCAGCGCGGCCGCGTACCCGGCCGAGCCGGCGCCGATGATGGCAAGGTCCCAAGACGTCGTCATGGCGGCCAGTCTCGCACGCGCGGCGGCGGCTTGCGCTTCCTAGTCCCGGAGTATGGCGCGTGCTTGCATAATTGGCGCGTGGGATGGTTCGGACGTCTGAAACGCAAGGCGCAGGTCGCCGAGGAGACCCGGCAGGTGCCGGACGCTCTCTGGGGGCACCTGAGCGAGTTCGCGCGCACCCGGCGCGGCGTCGAGGCCTGGGTGGAGCAGCCGACGTCGTTCAACCCGCCGTCGATCCTGCTCGTCGCCGCCGACGGCGAGTCCACCCGCCGCGGGCTGCCCAGCGCCGCGGTCGGGTACTCGTTCGCGGCCGAGCACGACATGCCTTGCTACGACGCGGGCGTGGTGCCCTACCCGAAGCGCATGCGGGAGTACGGCCAGCGCGCCAAGCGCGCCGACCGCACCTGACGTCCTACTTGTCCGCCAGCTGGGCCGCGAGCGCGACCAGCGTGCGGACCGCGACCCCGGTTCCGCCCTTCGGGACGCAGCCGTACGGCTCCTCGGGATTCTCCGCAGGGCCGGCGATGTCCAGGTGCGCCCACGCGACGCCCTCGGGGACGAACCGCTCAAGGAAGGCACCCGCGACCAGCGCCCCACCCCAGCGATGGCCGGCGCCGGATCGCATGTCCGCGACGGCGGTCTTCAGCTGGCCGCGGGTGTACTCGGTGAGCGGCAGCTCCCAGAAGTCCTCGCCGGCGGTCTCCGCGGCGTCGAGCAGCAGGTCGGAGGTCTCCTCGCCGTTGGTGATCAGGCCTCCGGTGCGCATCCCGAGCGCCACCATGCAGGCGCCGGTCAGGGTGGCGACGTCGACGATGAGGTCCGGGTCCTCCGTGCCCGCGCGCCCGATGGCGTCGGCCATGACCAGGCGGCCCTCGGCGTCGGTGTTGAAGTTCTCGACCCGCTGGCCGTCGAACATCGTCAGCACGTCGGAGGAGCGGTAGGAGGATCCCGACGGCATGTTCTCCGCGAGCGCGGCGTACGCGGTGACGCGCACGTTCAGGCCGAGGTCGGCGATGGCGCGCGCGGCCGCGATCACGGCCGCGGCGCCCGACATGTCGAACTTCATGCCCGCCATCTGGCCCGCGGGCTTGATGTCCAGGCCTCCCGAGTCGAACGTGATGCCCTTGCCGATGAGCGCCAGGTGCGTCTTCGCGCCGCGCGGCGCGTAGCCCAGGCGGACCAGCCGCGGTTTGCGTGCCGATCCGCCGCCGACGGCCATGATGCCGCCGTAGCCGCCCTTCTCCAGCGCCTTCTCGTCCAGGATCTCGACGGAGATCTTGGCGTCGCGGACGTACGACCGTGCCGCGTCCGCGAACGTCTCGGGGTAGAGCAGGTTGGGCGGCGTGTTCTGCCAGTCGCGGGCCTGGCACACCGCCTCGGCGACGGTGCGGGCATGGGCGGCGGCGGCCTTCTGGGCGGCCGCGACGGCGGGGGAGAGCAGCACGACCTCAGCGACGGCGGCGGGCGCGGGATCCGCGGTCAGCTTCTCCACCTGGTACGCGCCGAGCAGCGCGCCCTCGACGGCGGCCTGGATCAGCTCCGGGTCGGTGACCTCCAGCGACACCGCCACCTTGAGACCCTCGGCCCCCGGGAGCGCGGCGACGGCGCGCAGCGCGACGCCGGTGGCGTTGCGGATGCGCTCCGGCGTCACGTCGGCGTCCTCGAGCCCGACGACGACCGCGCGGGCTCCGTCGATCACGGGCAGCAGGGTGATGGACTCGGCGGCGGGCTTCGCGCCCATCGCCTCGGCCAGCGCGACGACGGGGCGGCCGAAGGCCTTCTGGTACGCCTTGTCCAGCTCCGCGGGAACGCCCACCGCGGCGGCGTCGCCCTTGTTGATGCTGGCGAGGCCAACGACGACGACGTCGACGCCCTTCGGTAGCGAGGTGGAAACGGTCACGTTCGGGTTGATGCGAGTCACCCCGCCACCCTATCCAACCCCTCGGACAGGATTGGGGGAGGTGGGTGGCTCGCGCTACCTTGGCGGGCATGATCAAGCGCTTGGGCCTGTGGGGGTTCGTCGTCGTCGG
>CAYVWO010000264.1:0-4038 GCA_964455495.1 uncultured Tessaracoccus sp. | reverse complement strand
AGCGCCGCGCGGGTCAGCATGAAGGTGCCGCGCGCGTTGACGTCGGCCATGAGGTCGTAGCGCTTGGGCGCGAGGTCGAGCGTGCGCGACAGGTCGATGGCGCTGGCGTTGTTGACCACGGCGTCGATGCCGCCGAAGGAATCGACGGCGGCGGCCACCGCGCGCTCGATATCGGCATCCTCGCGCACGTCCCCGACGACGGCGACGGCCTGGCCGCCCGCCGCACGGATCTCGTCGGCGGCGGTGTGCACCGTGCCCGGCAGCCTCGGGTGTGGCTGGTCGGTCTTCGCGAGCAGGACGACGTTCGCGCCGTCCGTGGCCGCCCGCAGCGCGATCGCCAAGCCGATCCCGCGGCTGCCGCCGGAGATCAGGAGGGTTCGGCCCCGCGCCATCACTCGCTCCTCTTGGCCGAGCGGGAGGCGAAGGCCCGTATGCGGGCCTGGGCGTCGGGAGTGTCGAACGCGGCGCCGATGGTGCGAGCCTCGTCGTCGAGCTGCTGCAAGAGGCTGCGATGCGGCCGTGACCTGGCGAGGCGCTTGGCCTGGCCGAGCGCGAACCGCGGGCCCGCGGCCCAGCCGCTGGCGATCTCGTCTCCCCTGGCCCGGACCGCGTCGGCGATCTCGGCGGGCGCCATCGACTCGTCGCCCACGACCTCGGCCACCAGACCCCAGTCGAGCGCCTGGCGCGCGGTGATCATGGTGTCGCTCAGCAGGAGCTGCAGCGCGCGACGCTCCCCGACGGCGCCCGCGAGCAGCGCGGTGACCGACAGGTCCGGCGTGAGCCCGACGTTCGCGTAGCGCGCCCCGATCCGCGAATCCGCGCCGACGACGGCGTAGTCGGAAGCCAACAACAGCCCAAGCCCGCCGCCCGCCGTCGTCCCGTGCGCGGCCGCGACCACGGGCACCTCCGACTCAAGCAGCGCGACCAAACCCCGATTGATGGTGCGCGCGAGCCGGGTCAGCTCGGCGCCGAACGACGTCGAGGTCGTCATCGCGACGACGTCGCCGCCCGCGCAGAAGGCGGGCCCCTCGCCCTGGACCAGGATCGCGCCCACATCGTCCCTGGACGTCGCGTTCACCGCGGCCTCCGCGAACCCGAACGCCAGCTCGCCGTCGAAGGAGTTCAGCCGACGGGGCCGGTCGAGCGTGACCCGCATGACCCCGTCGTCCCCCAGTTCGCGTCTGATCGGTGCAGTCACGGCGCCTCCTTGCTGCTGGTCCTCTCCACCCTAACCCCCGCGCCGTCCGCCGATGCCCGGATTCAGGATCATGGCGTGCCACAGCGCTGCCCGGTCGGCCTCGGTGAGACGCGCGGCGTCGGCGGCCTCCTCCCAGCCCTCCTCAACGGCGGTGACAACCGCATCGACGACCTCAACGGCCTCGCTTGCGGGCAGCCCGTACACCTGCGAGACACCGACCAGCATCCTCAGATCCGCGCGCCGCTCGCCCCCTCGTCCGTAGGCCATCGCCTGGTTGTGGTCCCACCCACTCGGGCGCTGCGGCGCCAAGTCGAACGCAGGGGTCAGCTCGAGGCTGGTGCCGTCCCAGAACGCGGCGTGGTTGCGTGCGTGATCGTCGCCATTCCCGACCACGATGTTGAACGCAATCCGCCTGAACAGCTCCCATCCGGGATCCACAGCCCCCCTGCCCGGGTGGTCCCGAAGGCGATCCAGAAAGTCGGGATAGGCGGCGTAGCGTCCAACATCCTCGTGCAGACCCACCAGGGTGAGCGCCGACAGCGCGTGCCGACGTCCCCCGCCAGACAGCCGATCGAACCTCCGGACGAGCAGCACATCGCGGCCGAGCGACGTGGTCAGCTCGAACTCCGGAACCCGAATGCCAGCGGCGCGCGCGAGGTACAGACAGGCCGCCTCCGCGCGCATCTCGTGGTGCCTGTCCGACGTGCTGGACAGCTTCGCGATGAACTGCCGATCCCCATCGGCGAACAGCACCTTGGGCCGCGCTCCGCCGATGGACGTGCCGTGCGCGAAGGCCTCCGCCAGAGTGGGCGGTAGGAGCCCGCCGTCCATGAGTGTCTGTGCCGCGGTGTGGAGCTCATCGAGGCTTCCACCTTCGTCGCGCGGCTCGAACGCCGTCGCGGAGGCCTGGAAGTCGATCGCCCCGAAGCGGTTGGTTCCGGACTCCAGCATGTAGGTGATCGGCGGCACGTCCCGCGCATCGGCACCGCGCCCGGCCAGCCGAGCGGCGATCGCCCGCTGCCCCCAGGAGTCCGGAAGTGCGTCGCGAAGACACCCCGCCAGGTCCAGACCCTCGCGGGGCGGGAGCACCCCGCGCACCAGCGGCAGCTCGGGGCCGAGCGCGATCGCATCATCCCGGTCGAGGTAGCTGCGCCCGTATTGGAAGTAGTGCCTGCCTGCGCGCTCAGTCACCCTGCCCACGACGACAGGGGCGGTATTGCCCGGGAGCCAGGTCCAGACGTAGGCGCGGTCAGAAGTCATCGTCGTCCTCGTCGATCACGGGCGGAATCGTCCGGTCGGGGATCAGGGCGACGATCGTGCGATGGTCCTGTGCGGACCGGCGCATCTCTTCGGGCCCCATGCCGAACAGTGGGATGCGCAGCACCGCGAGCGTGTTCAGAACCCGCCCCCAAGCCACCGACGGCTCACCCGCCTCCATCGACCGGACAGTGCGCGCCGACACCGCGGCGGCCGTCGCCAGTTGCTCCGCCGTCCACCCGAACGCGTGGCGCGCGTGTCGAACCTTCGCGCCGATCACCGTCGCCGCATCGGCCGCCTCCGGCCGTAGCTCGACCCGCTGCCTACCCATTTCACCACCAACCACTCCTGCAATACTATGCATGTTCACGCATGTCACCATTATAGTATTGCCGCTAGCCATGCAACAAGAAGCTGCTGCATGGGCCTGAGCCAGGTCCATAGGACGGCTCACCGGCCTTTCGACGCAGTCGCGGTCGACTTCGTCGACGCGCCTGGCTCAAGGAGCGTGGAACCGGCTCAGCGAGCGAAGGTCGCACTACACTTCCGGCAACCGACCCGAGAGGACCGACGATGACCAAGCCCGGATCCGCCGATGGGCGTCGTAGCGAGCGGCACCAGACGGGTGCAATGGCAAGCGGTGGACGCGAAGGCATACCGGGACGTCTGTTGAGCGGTCAGGACGAAGCCAGTGTGCCTGGCTGGGGTCGCGTAGTAGGCGCCAATCGGCGGATCCGGGCTTCGCTGTGGGCAACCGATCCGCGCGACGCGCTGCGCGTCACCCCCGGCTTCGATCTCGCCTCCTTCGACCGCGGCGGCGCGCCCGCGTTCCGGGGCGACCGCGAGGCGGCCGAGGACCTGATCCCCGACCGCGGCGAGGTCATGGCCGAGCTGCAGGAGCGGCTCTACGCGTCCGGCCGCACGGGCGGGAGGGAGCGGGTCCTCGTCGTCGTGCAGGGGCTCGATACGGCGGGCAAGGGCGGGATCGCCCGGCACGTGATGGGCATGGTCGACCCGCAGGGCGTCGCGCTGCGCAGCTTCGGCGTGCCCACCGAGGAGGAGCGCGCGCACCACTACCTGTGGCGCATCGAGCGCGCGCTGCCCAAGCCGGGCCAGATCGGGCTGTTCGACCGCTCGCACTACGAGGACGTCCTCGTGGTCCGCGTCGACGAGCTGGTCCCGCCGGACGTCTGGGGCGCGCGCTACGAGGAGATCAACACGTGGGAGAGGGCGCTGGTCGACGACGGCGTCCGCCTGCTGAAGTTCGCGCTGATGGTCTCGTACGAGGAGCAGGGCGCGCGCCTGATGGAGCGCCTGGACCGCCCAGACAAGCACTGGAAGTACTCCCCCGGAGACCTCAAGACGCGAGCCAAGTGGGACGCCTACCAGGAGGCATACGCCGACGTCTTCCGCCTCACCTCAACCGAATACGCGCCCTGGTACGTGCTGCCGGCCGACCGCAAGGAAGAACCGGACCATGCCGGCCTCTGCACCGGTATCGCCAAACTCGATCTCGTCACGCTGCTTGTCGGCCTTTTCGCCCGCGCCGGTCTCTAAATGGACCTTCATGAGCGCTGCGGCAA
>CAYVWO010000263.1:0-4042 GCA_964455495.1 uncultured Tessaracoccus sp. | reverse complement strand
CGCGTTGTTGAGCGCGCGGGAGGTGACGTCGCGGACCAGCCGCAGCACACCGTCGAGGAACCCGTTGGAGTTGGCCATGGGTCGGGAGTGTAGCGGTCAGCGGAAGCGGGGGAGGCGGCCGTAGAGGATCGACTCGGGGCGGCGGTAGGGGATGGGGCGCTCGGCGCGGACGCGGTCCCAGTCGGCGAGGTAGCGGCCGACCGGCGGCAGCCACAGGAGCGCGGACCCGACGACGGCGAGGCCGACGGCGACGAAGCCCCAGCCGTTGGTGAGAGCCGCGAATCCGCCGGTCAGCGCGACGGCGAGGAGCCCGGCCCAGCGGCCCCACCTCCAGCCGTTCCACGCCTGGAAGCCCGCGACGGCGGGGGCGCCGGCGGCGATCACCGCGGCGGCGGAGAGGACGCCCTCCAGCGTGAGGGACAGCCACTTGCCCGGGTCCGGGTCGACCCAGTCGACCAGGCGCGCGGACGCCGGGTACGTCTCCGGGTGCGCGGCCTCCCACCAGTGGATCCCGTAAGCGACGGCGACCGCCGCGGCGGCGAGGTAGAGCACGACGGCGGCGACCCCGAGCACCGCGGGGCGGCGCGGCTCGCCCGTGCGCGGGCTGCGCGCGACGCCGGGCTGGAGCTCCTCCAGCGGCGGCAGCGTCGCGATCTCGTTCGGCTCGGTCACGCGCCAAGCCTACGACAGCCCCGAACACTGGTCTGCGAGATCCGGGGCGCCCGCGGCCACGCGCCCTACCGGAGTTCGGCGGTCGCGGCGGAGGCGGGGTCGACGTCGGGGCGGAGCCGGCGCATCACCGGCTGGCGCAGCGAGCCGCCGGCGGAGACGTTCAGGTAGCGGACCTGGACGCAGAGCAGCGGCTCGACCCAGTGCGAGCGGCGCGCGTCCGGGCCCACCGGCGTCGGCCTGAAGGGCGAGGTGTCGCGAACCGTGCCGTGGAGGACGACAAGCAGCGCGTCGCGGTCCTTCTGGGTGAGCCCCGAGCCGACGCGGCCCAGCGGGAGAAGGACCGGGTCGTCGTCGAACGTCCCCTCGTCAGCGGCGTGGCCGATCCACAGCGCCCCCAGCCGATGCTCGTCCCCGGCCTCGGGGAGCCAGCCGCCGATCACGGCCACCAGCTCGTCGCGGTGCGGGGTCTTCACCCAGTCGGCGCTTCGGCTGCCCGGGAGGTACGGCGACGACCGGCGCTTGCTCATCACGCCCTCCAGGCCCTGCTCCCTGGTGAGCTCGACGACGGCGTCCGCGTCGTCGAAGGTCTCGGACAGGTGCCAGCTGGGGCGGTCGAGGTCGAGCTGCTCGAGGAGCGCCCGGCGATCCGAGTGGGGGAGCTTGGTGACGTCGTGACCGTCGACGCGCAGGATGTCGAAGACGACGAACGTGGCCGGGCGCTCGCCGGCCAGCTGGAGCGCCGACTCGCGGTCGCGGACGTGGACGCGGGGGACGACGGCGTGAAGCTGGGGGATGCCGAGATCGGGGTCGATGGCGATCAGCTCGCCGTCGAGGAGCAGCCCGTCGGGGAGCCCTTCGGCGCCCTCGACGACCTCGGGATAGGCCAGCGTGATGTCGCCGCCCGTGCGGTTGGCGAGGTGGACCCGGCCGCCGCGGGTCTCGGCGAAGGCGCGCACGCCGTCCCACTTGATCTCATGGATCCAGTCGGGGCCGGAGGGCGGGACTCCCGGGATCGGCGTCGGGACCGCGAGCATGGGGCGCATGCCGCCAATTGTGCCCGGTCCGGCAAGCCGCCGCGCTGGTCAGGGCAGCTTTCGTAGGGCCAATTCGGCCAGCAGACGGGCGCCGTCGGGGACGACCCGGTCGTCGAACCGCGCGTAGGCCGAGTGGTTGAACGGCGCGGTGGCTGGATCGAGCTCCGGAGGGCAGGCCGAGAGGCCGATGAAGCAGCCCGGCGCCTCCTCCAGCAGGCGGGAGAAGTCCTCGGCACCGGCCAGCGGATGCTCCCACCTCGCGTGTCGGTCGGCGCCGAAGAGCTCCGTCACGGTCGCGGCGACGACGTCGGCCTCCGCGTCGTCGTTGATCGTCACGGGGTACTGCTCGACCAGGCTGAACTCGCCGGTGACGCCGTGGGCCGCGGCGATGCCGTCGACCACCTGCGGGATGGTGGCGATCAGCCGGTCGCGGGCCTCGTGCGAGAAGGCGCGCAGGGTCGCCTCGAGCCGGCCGTCCTCCGGGATGACGTTCGCGATGGTTCCGGCCTGCAGCAGCCCGACGGTGACCACCACCGGGTCCTGGACGTCGAAGCGCCTTGTCACCATGGTCTGCAGCGCCGTCGTGACCTCTGCGAGCGCGGGGATGGGGTCGGCAGCGCGCTGGGGGGTCGAGCCGTGCCCGCCGCGCCCGACGATGCGCACCTTGGCGACGTCGGAGCTCGCCATGACGGTGCCCGGCTTGGTGGAGAACGTGCCGCACGGGTCGAGCGCGGACCAGACGTGGATGGCGTATGCCCAGTCGGGCCGCGAGCCCGCGACGTCGAGCAGGCCCTCCTCCAGCATGTAGCGGCACCCGTCGACGCCCTCCTCGCCGGGCTGGAACATGAAGATCACATCCCCGGCCAGGTCGTCTCGCCGCGCGCACAGCTCGCGCGCGGCGCCGATCAGCATCGACATGTGCAGGTCGTGGCCGCACGCGTGCATGTTGCCGTTGGCGGCCGCGTAGTCGAGCCCGGTGAGCTCCTCGACGGGGAGCGCGTCCATGTCGGCCCGGAGCAGCACGACGGGGCGCTTGCCCTCGGTGGGACGCCCGCCGCGCAGCACGCCGACGACGCTGGTCACCGTCTCGCCGAGCGTGATCTCCAGCGGCAGTCCGTCGAGCGCGCGAAGCACCGCGGCCTGGGTCTCGGGGAGCTGGAGCCCCACCTCCGGGATCCGGTGGAGCTCGCGGCGCAGCGTGATGAGGTCGAAGGTCATGGCACTTGTCTACCGCACAAAGTTCATGGAGCTGTGCTAAACTGATATCATATTGATATCCAATTAAGGAGCGGTCATGAACGACATCCCGAACGCGGACGAGGTCTCGGTGGGCGGCGCCGCCGCGGCCAGGCCGGTCGGGCACGACGGCACCCGCGTCGTCATCGAGGAGCGCACGGCCTGGACGATGTCCGGCGCGCTCGCGCTGCTGCTCGGCCTGGTGCTGCTCGGGCTGGCGACCTGGGGCATCGTCACGACGGCTATCGCCGACGAGGCCGGCGGCGAGGTCAACGGACTCGTCGTCTTCGCCTCGATCCTCGCGTTCGTCGTCGGCTCCGTCATCTTCTCCTCGCTCACCGTCGTCGCGCCCGGTGACACGAAGGTGCTCCAGTTCTTCGGCAAGTACGTCGGCACCATCCGCAAGCAGGGCCTGCTGCTGACCATCCCGCTGACAACCAAGAAGAAGGTCTCGGTGAAGGTCCGCAACTTCGAGACCAACGAGCTCAAGGTCAACGACGCCGACGGCAACCCCATCAACATCGCGGCCATCGTGGTGTGGCAGGTGGCCGACACGGCCAAGTCCGTGTTCGCCGTCGAGGCGTACGAGAACTTCGTGACGGTGCAGGCGGAGTCGGCGCTGCGCCACGTGGCCACCTCGCACCCGTACGACTTCGCCGATCCCGGCGAGGAGAGCCTCCGCGGCTCGACTGACCTGGTCTCGCGCGAGTTGTCTGAGGAGGTCGCTGCGCGGATCGCGATCGCGGGACTCGAGGTCGTCGAGACCCGCATCTCGTCGCTGGCCTACGCCCCGGAGATCGCGCAGGCGATGCTGCAGCGCCAGCAGGCATCCGCCGTCCTCTCGGCCCGCAGCAAGATCGTCGAGGGCGCCGTCGGCATGGTCGAGCAGGCGCTGGAGCGCCTGGAGCGCGACGACATCGTCGCCCTCGACGACGAGCGCAAGGCCGCGATGGTGTCGAACCTCCTCGTGGTGCTCTGCTCCGACTCGAGGTCCACGCCGGTCATCAACACCGGGACTCTCTACGGGTGATGAGCGACGACGCGCTGGCGCCCGGCGGCGATCCCGCCGAGGCGCCGTCGAGCGGGAGGCCGGGGAGGGC
>CAYVWO010000262.1:0-4053 GCA_964455495.1 uncultured Tessaracoccus sp. | reverse complement strand
GCCCCGGCGATCGCTCGCCGGGGCCCTTTCCTCTGCTCAGTCGCGCGGGACCGTGACGTCCTTGCCGACCACGGTGATGCCGTTGTCGGAGACCTCGAAACCGCGGGCGCGGTCGTGCTCGTGGTCGACGCCGATCTGCACGCCGTCGGGGACCACGACCTCCTTGTCGATGATGGCGCGGCGCACGACGGTGTTGCGGCCCAGCTGCACGCCGTCCATGAGCACGGCGTCGGAGACCTGAGCCCACTTGTCCACGCGCACGTTCGGGCTCATCACCGTCCGCTCGACCTCGCCGCCGGAGATGATGCAGCCGGCGTTGACGATCGAGTCCTCGGCCCGGCCGCGGATCACGAACTTGGCACCGGGCGCCTGCACCTGGTCGGTGAAGATCGGCCACTGCGAGTTGTACAGGTTGAACTCCGGATCGACGCTGACGAGGTCCATGTGGGCCTCGTGGAAGGCGTCGATGGTGCCCACGTCCCGCCAGTAGTTGATGTCCTTCTCGGTGGCGCCGGGCACCTTGTTGTCCTTGAAGTCGTAGACCTGGGACTGGCCCTGCTCCGTGAACCACGGGATGATGTTGCCGCCCATGTCGTGGCGCGACGACTGGTCCTCGCCGTCGGCGCGGAGCGCCTCCACCAGCTGCTTGGCGTTGAAGATGTAGTTGCCCATGGACGCGAACGACTCGTCGGGCGAGTCCGGCAGGGCGGGCGGGTCGGCCGGCTTCTCCAGGAAGCTCTTGATCTTCTTGTCCGCCGCCGCGTCGATGATGCCGAACGCGGACGCCTCGTGCCGGGGAACGCGGATGCCTGCGACGGTGGCCGCGAGGCCCGAGTCGATGTGCGCGTCGAGCATCTGCGAGATGTCCATGCGGTAGATGTTGTCGGCGCCGAAAACGACGATGTAGTCGGGCTTCGCGTCGCGGATCAGGTTCAGCGACTGGTAGATGGCGTCGGCGCTGCCCTGATACCAGCGCGGGCCGAGCCGCTGCTGCGCCGGGACCGGGGCGACGTAGTTGCCGAGCATCGTCGAGAACCGCCACGTCTTGGAGATGTGACGGTCCAGCGAGTGCGACTTGTACTGCGTGAGCACCGCGATCTGGCGCAGGTTGGAGTTGGCCAGGTTACTCAGCACGAAGTCGATGAGTCGGTAGGTGCCGCCGAACGGGACCGCGGGCTTTGCCCGGTCGGCGGTGAGGGGCATGAGCCGCTTGCCCTCGCCGCCGGCGAGGACCAAGGACAGAATCTCGGGACGCTTGACCATGCCCCAGAACTTATTGCCTTTTACCCCGCGGCACGGGCAAATCCACGAAATCCTTCGGCGTTTCCCGGAGCTCCAGAGGATTTCGGCTGGGGGGCCTCCCGTCGGCGCCTGAGGTGTGACAGCATGCGGGCATGACAATGAAGCTCTCCCTTCTCACCCGCGAGTACCCGCCCGCCATCTACGGCGGCGCCGGCGTGCATGTCGCGCAGCTCGTCCCGCAGCTGCGCAAGCTGATCGACGTCGAGGTGCACTGCATGGGCGACCCGCGCGACGGCGCCCAAGCGCACGCCGAGGACTTCCCGCCCGGCGCGAACGCCGCGTTGCGGGTGCTCGGCGCCGACCTCGGCATGGCCGCGTCGATCGGCGCGGATGTCGACATCATCCACTCGCACACCTGGTACGCGAACATGGGCGGGCACCTCGGCTCGCTGATGCTGGACATCCCGCACGTCGTGACGTCGCACTCGCTGGAGCCGCACCGTCCGTGGAAGGCCGAGCAGTTGGGCGGCGGCTACCGCGTGTCGTCCTGGGCGGAGAAGACCGCCTACGAGGCCGCCGACGCCGTCATCTCGGTCAGCGCCGGCATGCGCCGCGACGTCCTTGACAGCTACCCCGCGCTGGACCCCGACAAGGTGCACGTCGTCAAGAACGGCATCGACACCGACGAGTTCTGCCCTGACTACGGGACGGACATCGCCGAGTCGCTCGGCATGGAGATCGGCCGCCCGTCGGTTGTCTTCGTCGGGCGCATCACGCGCCAGAAGGGGCTCGTGCACCTGGTGCGCGCCGCGAAGCAGTTCGACCCGGACACGCAGCTGATCCTGCTGGCCGGCGCGCCCGACACCCCGGAGATCGCGGCCGAGTTCGAGGTGGCCTTCGCCGACCTGGAGTCGCAGCGCACCGCCCCTGTGATCTGGGTGCCCGAGATGCTGCCGCGCGCCTCCGTGCGCCAGGTGCTGACGCAGGCGACGGTTTTCGCCTGCCCGTCGGTGTACGAGCCGCTTGGCATCGTGAACCTCGAGGCCATGGCCTGCGAGACCCCCGTCGTGGCGAGCGCCGTCGGCGGCATCCCGGAGGTCGTCGTCGACGGCGAGACCGGCCTGCTCGTGAACTACGACCCAGCCCAGGCCGGCGATCCGGAGTTCGTGGCAGGCTTCGAGGCCGACTTCGCGGAGAAGGTCAACCGCCTGACGCGCGACCAGCAGCAGGCCTCCGACATGGGCCTCGCCGGCCGTCAGCGCTGCATCGACGAGTTCTCGTGGGCCAAGATCGCCGCGGAGACCGTGGCCGTCTACGAGGCCGCGATCGGCTCCCGCGGCTGACGGGGGCCCCGCAAGAAACGAAGAGGGCCGCCCCCGGTGGGGCGGCCCTCCTGCTATACCTGCGGCCGGGTCAGCCGACGACCTCCTTGAGGGCGTTCAGCAGATCGGTGGCTTCGACGGCGTTCATCTCGACGACAAGCCTGCCGCCACCGTCGACCGGCACGCGCATCACGATGCCGCGCCCCTCCTTCGTGACCTCCATCGGCCCGTCACCCGTGCGAGGCTTCATCGCTGCCATCTGCCACCCTCATTCCTGAATTCGCGTACTGCGGTTGCGGACCATTATGGCTTACGGGGCCAAGCTCGCGCTCCCCCAGACCCGAATCCCCCGCGCGCGGGGCGCTCCGAGGGCGGTCGAGGAGGGCGTCGATCACCTGCATGTCGTAGCCGCCGCGCACCACGGGGAACAGCGTCTGGGCGGCCGGAGCGGCCGTTCCCTCTGCCAGGGCGCGCAGGTAGTCGTCGACCTCGTCGCGCGCGTACCCCGTCGACGCCGTCGGCAGCCGGGCCGCGGCGAGGAACTCCGCCGTGACGGGTCCGTCCGGTACGACGCCGCGCGGCCGGTCGATCACGCCCCGCGGTGCCATCTCGCCGAAGTGGCCCAGCCCGGCGTAGGCGGCGCACGCGAGGACGCCGATGCCCACCGCGACGACCGCGATCCACATGCTCAGACCGTCCCGAACTGGCCCGGCGTGCCCATGGCGGCGACCGCCTCCTCGATGTCGTCGGTGACGGTGAGCAGGTCGAGGTCGTGGGGCGAGATGTATCCGCCCTCCGCCATCGTGTGCCGAACCCAGTCGATGAGCGGCCCCCAGTAGTCGCGGCCGAAGAGGACGACGGGGAAGTTGGTCACCTTGCCCGTCTGGATCAGCGTCAAGGCCTCGAACAGCTCGTCGAGGGTGCCGAAGCCGCCCGGCATGGTGATGAAGCCCTGGCTGTACTTGATGAACATCATCTTGCGGGCGAAGAAGTAGCGGAAGTTCACGCCGAGCGTGATGTACTCGTTCATCCCCTGCTCGTGCGGGAGCTCGATGCCCAGCCCGACGGATGTGCCGTCCGCGTCCCGGGCTCCCCGGTTGCCGGCCTCCATGATGCCCGGGCCGCCGCCGGTGATGACGGCGAAGCCGCGGGCGACGAGGCGTCGCCCGATCTCCTCCGCGGCGCCGTACATCGGATGGCCCTCCGCGGTCCGCGCCGACCCGAAGATCGACACCGCCGGCGACAGGTCGCTCAGCGCGTCGAATCCCTCGACGAACTCGGACTGGATCCGCAGCACCCGCCACGGGTCGCGGTGCGCCCAGTCGGCGCTATCGCGCTGCTCGAGCAGGGCCTGGTCGGCGAGCGGCTTTGCCTCCCGCTCGCGCCCCCGGTAGAGCACGGCGCCCTGTCGGCGCTTCGGTTCCGTCATGGGCCTATCTTGGCCTACTTCCCCCTCGCGCGCCCCGAGGCGGGTCGGTGCGGCGTTCGG
>CAYVWO010000261.1:0-4066 GCA_964455495.1 uncultured Tessaracoccus sp. | reverse complement strand
GCGAACGGGTCCAGCAGGTGGCCGACCTCGGCGAGGACCTTCGGGCGCTTCGCCAGCGCGGCGCGGAGCGTGGGCTGGCCCTGGGGGACCGCGCCGAGGTAGCCGTCGATCATGGCCCGCGGCAGCCGCTCCGCGCCCGCGGCCTTCGAGCCGGAGCCGACGATGACGGCGAGGGTGGCCGCGGCGTCGTTCGCCATCTTCCCCGCCAGCTCGTCCTTTGGGAGGCGCTTCATCCCGAACAGCGTCGAGCCGTAGGCCGAGTCGTCGATGCAGGTGGCCCAGTAGCGCTCGGCGGCGTCGCGGAGCTCGTCGAAGAACGCCTCCTCGCCGACGGCGTCGATGGTCTTCCCGTGTTCGCGCAGGAACGCGTCGATGATCCGCCTGGCGCCGCGCTCCCCGGACGAGATCCCGCCCGCGCGCCCCTCGACGCTGAGCCCGAGCCAGAACCCGAGGAACCGGTCCCCGCCGTTGGGGAGGAAACGCGCGTGGGCGAGCGGTGAGGGTGCGTCGTCGGCCATGCGCAGAACCTAGCAGGCCGCGCACCTCGAGGCGTTCTGTGCTGCAACCTCGTCCTTGGCCTCGGCAACTGGCAAGCTCGGTTGCCCGGGCCGTCGTCGGCGCCGACGCGCCCGGGTCCAGTAGGATCCCGGACGGAGGGAGCCCTGTGACGTATCCCTGGTGGAGCTTGCTGCCGTTCGTGGCGCTGCTCGCGAGCATCGCGATCATGCCGCTGGCCCGCCCGACGAGGCACCTATGGGAGCGGACGTCGTTCCAGTTGGGCCTGGCGTTGGCGCTCGGCGTGCCCGTCGCGGCGGCGGCCTGGGCGCTGGACGATCCCTGGCGGGTGATTCACGCGCTGGTCGAGTACGGGCAGTTCATCGTCCTGCTGCTGGCCCTGTTCGTCGTCTCCGGCGGCATCTTCCTGTCAGGCGACATCCGCGCGACGCCGCGCAACAACACGATCTTCCTCGCCGTCGGCGGGTTGGCGGCGTCGTTCGTCGGCACCACCGGCGCCGCGATGCTGCTGGTCCGGCCGCTGCTGAACACCAACAAGGAGCGGCGGCACAAGGCCCACACCGTGATCTTCGCCATTTTCGTCGTCGCCAACTCCGGCGGCCTGCTGACGCCGCTCGGCGACCCGCCGCTGTTCCTCGGGATGCTCCGCGGCGTGCCCTTCGCCTGGACGTTCACGCTGTGGCCGCAGTGGCTGTTCGTAAACGCCTTGCTGCTGCTCAGCTACTACGCGCTGGACCGGCGCCGCTACCGGGCCGAGGACCCCGAGGACATCGCGCACGACGTCGCCGACATCGAGCCGCTCGGCATCCGGGGCGGGCTCAACGTCGCCTGGCTCGCCGTCATCGTCGCAGCCGTGGCGTTCGCGCCGTCGGTCGACCTGCACGCCATCGAGTCGGGCCAAGCGGGCGCCTGGGCCTGGGTGCCCGCGCGCGAGCTGCTCATGCTGGCCGCGGCCTCCGCCTCGTATCTCGTCACGCCGCGGCGGATCCGATTCGGCGACAACGAGTTCTCCTGGGGGCCCATCGCGGAGGTCGCGGCGCTGTTCGTCGGCATCTTCTTGACGATGATCCCGGCGCTGGCGTTCCTCGGCCAGGTTGCGCCGCGGCTGCCGCTGAACGAGGTCACGTTCTTCCTGTTCACCGGCGGCCTGTCCGCCGTGCTCGACAACGCTCCCACCTACGCGACGTTCTACGAGATGGCCTCGCGGCTGCCGGCCCCGCCCGGCGTCGAGCTGATCGGAACGACGCCGCCCGTCCCCGAGTCGTTCCTGGTCGCCATCTCACTCGGCGCCGTGTTCTGCGGCGCGCTGACGTACATCGGCAACGGGCCGAACTTCATGGTGAAGTCCGTGGCCGAGTCGCGGGGCATCGCGATGCCGTCGTTCGGCGGCTACGTCCTGTGGTCGTTCGCCTACCTCGGCCCGATCCTGATCGCGCTGCTCTGTCTCTTCATCGCCGACGGGGTGGTCGCGAAGGCGCTGGGCGTCGCGGCCACGCTGTTCGTCGTCGGACGAGCGGCCTACGACCTGCGGGCCTCGAACACCGTCGACCGCCTCGCTCGCTGAGCCGTTCGCCGTCGGTCAGCGGTCATTGTGGCTGCAAACGTTCGATCTGCACCGGTGAACCAGTGATCGTGTACGTCAGAGTCAACTATGTGACTCTGACGTACACGCTAACGAAGCACTGACTAACCGACCAGACCACTAGACCGGGGCGTTGGTGAAGCGGCTGTAGTGGCCCTGGAAGAGGGCGTCGATCTTGCCCGTCTCGCCGTTGCGGTGCTTCGGGATGTGGAAGGCGGCGAGGCCGCGCTCCTCGTCGGTGGGGTTCTGCGTGTACATCTCGGGGCGGTGGAGCATGATCACCATGTCGGCGTCCTGCTCCAGCGAGCCGGACTCGCGGAGGTCCGACAGCTGCGGGATGCCGTCCTTGCGCTGCTCGGTGTTACGCGAGAGCTGCGAGAGCGCGATGACCGGGATCTCCAGCTCCTTGGCCAGCAGTTTGATCTGGCGCGAGAACTCCGAGACCTCCAGCTGGCGCGACTCCACCTTCTTGCCCGAGCTCATCAGCTGGATGTAGTCGATGCAGAGGAGCTGGAGGTCGTGGCGCTGCTTGAGCCGCCGGGCCTTCGCGCGGATCTCCATCATGGTCAGGTTGGGGGAGTCGTCGATGAAGAGGCTCTTCTCCTGCAGCAGCACCGACTTGTCCGTGATGCGCTGCCAGTCCGTCTCGTCCATCTTCGACCCGCCGCCGCGGATGCGGCCCAGCGGAACCGAGGCCTCCGCGGACAGGATCTTCATCACGATCTCCGTGCGGCTCATCTCCAACGAGAAGAACGCGGCCGTGAGGTTGTGGTGGATGGCCGCCGAGCGGCAGACGTCGAGCGCGAACGTCGACTTGCCGACGCCGGGGCGCGCCGCGACGATGATCATCTGGCCCGAATGCAGGCCGTTGGTGAGCCGATCCAGCTCGGTGAAGCCGGTGGGCACGCCCGAGAGCGCGTCGCCCGACGACTGGATGGCCTCGATCTCGTCGAACGTGGGCTCGATCAGCTCCCGCAGCGACTTGTAGTCCTCCGCGGCCTTCTTCTCCGTGACCTCGAAGAGCGTCTGCTGTGCCTCGTCGACGATCTTGTCCACCTCGCCCTGGCCCTGGTAGCCCAGCTGCGCGATGCGGATGGAGGCGTTGACGAGCCGGCGGAGGACGGCCTTGTCGCGGACGAGCTCGGCGTAGTACGGCGCGTTCGCCGCGATGGAGACCGACGCAAGCAGGTCGTGCAGGTAGACCGCGCCGCCCACCTTGGCCAACTGCCCGGACTTGCTCAACTCGCCCGCGACCGTGATGGGGTCCGCCGGCTCGCCGCGCCCGTAGAGGTTGAGGATGGCGTCGAAGATCGACTCGTGGTTGGGGCGGTAGAAGTCGACGCCGCGGAGCACCTCGACGACGTCGGAGACGGCGTCCTTCGACATCATCATCGCGCCGAGCACGCTCTGCTCGGCATTCAGGTCCTGCGGCGGGGTGCGGTCCAAGTCGCGGTCGTCGTAGACCGGTGCCTGGGTCATGGCGCACCTCCTCCGCTCCGGGTGTCGGCGCCTCGCCGTCCACGCCTTGGCGTCGGCCCTTGGCGGGCCGATCGTCTTCACAGGTTAGGGGAGCCCGCCGACAGTTTTTCTCAACCGCCTCCCGGGTGGGTTATCCACTTGTGGACAACCCTGTGGGCAGCGTGTGGACGGTGGTGGACAAGGGCTCCGGCGCGCCGGTCCGGATGTGGAGGAGCCTGTGGGGTGTCGACAAGTCGTCGTTATCAAATCGTTATATTCCGGTCGGTCGGTTGCGGAGTTACCCCCAGGGGGTATAGTGCTACCGGATGGAGGTGGCGATGACCGACACAGGGATCACCGACGTGGCGGAGGCGGCCGCGCAGCACGGCGCGGGGGCGCACCGTGGGTATGCCTCCGAGAAGGCGGCGTACCTGCGCCGGTTGAAGCTGATCGAGGGCCAGGCCCGCGGGATCGCGAGAATGGTCGACGAGGATCAGTACTGCATCGACG
>CAYVWO010000260.1:0-4068 GCA_964455495.1 uncultured Tessaracoccus sp. | reverse complement strand
AGACCTTCGACGACGGGCTGAGCACCATCGGCCGGTTGAAGAGAGCGTGGGCGGCGAGCGGCACAACCAGGAGCGCCTGAACGTCGGGCCAGATAACGGGTCCGCCCGCGGAGAATCCATACGCCGTCGAGCCGGTCGGCGTCGACACGAGGACGCCGTCGCAGCCCCACCGGGAGAGCGGACGGTCATCGACGCTCACCAGGACCGAGAGCATCTTCTCCCTCGTCAGCTTCTCCATGGACACCTCGTTGACGGCCTCGGAGCGCCAGACGACCGCGTCGGCGGCGTCGAACACCTCGACGCGCAGGGCGAGGCGCCTCTCGACCAGGTAGCGCCGCTCCGCGATCGCGGTGGGCAGCTCGTCGAGGTCGGAGAGCTCCATCTCAGCGAGGAAGCCGACGTGGCCGAGGTTCACGCCGAGCAGCGGCACGCCGAGCGGCATGGCCCACTCCGCGGCGCGCAGCATGGTGCCGTCGCCGCCGAACACGACGGCGACCTCCGCGGGCTCGCTGCCGAGCTGGCCGACGACGGCCTCCGGGACGCGCTCGCGGACGCGGACGAGGTCGGGCTCGAAGACGAGGAAGCAGAACCCCTTGCAGTGCATGGCGCGGATGAACGCGGCGGCCTTCTCCAACGCCTCGTCCCTGGCGGGATGGAGGAGCACTGCCACGACTCGCTGAACCACGCCCCCAGCCTACCGTTGCGGCTGATTGAGCCGTACGAAGTATTCGACGTTGCCGGAAGCACCAGGGAGCCGGCTCTCGCCGCGCCAGCGCTCGCACCAGCCGAGAGCCTCGGCGGCGACGACGACGCCGGCGACGGCCTGCTCGCGCAGCGCGGGATCGCGGACGACGCCGCCCCGCCCGAGGCGCTCGCGGCCCACCTCGAACTGGGGCTTGACGAGGAGCAACGCCTCGCCGTCCTGGGCGAGCGCGCAGAGGAGGCGAGGGAGGAGCAGCGTCAGGGAGATGAAGGAGACGTCCCCGACGACCAGATCGACGGGGACGCCGTCGAGGTGGTCGAGAGTGAGGTCGCGGAGGTTGAGCCCTTCGTGGACGATCACCCGGGGGTCGGCGGCGACGGTCGCCGCGAGCTGGCCGTGGCCGACGTCGACCGCGTACACGCGCTCTGCGCCGCGGTCGAGGCAGACCTGGGTGAAGCCACCGGTGGAGGCGCCGGCGTCCAGCACCCGGCGCGGAACGGCGAGGCCCGAGTCGTCGAGGGCGCCCAACAGCTTGTGCGCGGCGCGCGACACCCACCGCTCCTCGACCGCGGCGACCTCGTCGCCGTCGTGAACCGGGGTCGACGCCTTGGCCGCGGGCGCGCCGTTGAGCGTCACGCGCCCCTCGGCCAGGAGGCGGGCGGCCTGGGTGCGCGAGCGGGCGAGGCCCCGCTCGACGAGCGCGACGTCCAGCCTCACCGCGCGACGCCGGGAATGCCCAGCTGCGTGACCGAGGGGTCGTTGTTGAGGACGCCTGCCAGCACTCCCTGGGCCTCGCCCAACCGGTTCGCGAGCTGGTCTAGCGGCAGCTCGTCGACGCCATCGAGGCTCGCCATCAGCTCGCCGACGAGCTCCAGCCGACGCACCTCCGCTGGGGCCGCGCTCCTCGGCGTCGGCTCGGTCACCGCAGCGTGTCCAGGGAGTTGAGGACGGCGTCGATGTCGACGTCGAAGCGCCACTTGGCCTGCAGCGCGGCCCACAGCGCGTCGAGCTGCTCGTCGCGGGTCACCGGGCGAGTTCCGAGATAGGCGAAGCCCTCGGTCATGTCGACCTCCTGATACCCGCACACGAACCGCTCGCCGTGCACCTCCGCCTCGCGCGGCGGCTCGAGGAGGGCTGCGGCGTCGAAGCCGATGTAGGTGGGGCGATAGTCGGGCGGGGCGACCGCGAGGTCGGCCTTGCCGTGCGCGCCGGTGAACACGAACAGCGAGTCCATCCCGACGTTGTTGGCGCCGAGGATGTCGGTGTCGGTGCGGTCGCCGACGAAGATCGGCTTGTCGGCACCGATCCGCAGCACCGTCTCGTCAAGCAGCGGGCGATACGGCTTGCCCGCGATCCGCGGCTCGACATCGACGCAGGCGCGCACGACCGCCAGCTGCGACCCGAGCCCCGGGACGATGCCCCTGTCGGACGGACGCGTCATGTCCGGGTTGGTGCCGTACCAGACGGCGCCCCGCTGGACGGCGAGCGCGGCCTCCTCTAGCCGCTGCCACTCGATCGTCGGGCTATAGCCCTGGACGACGGCGTCCGGCTCGTCGTCGAGCGATGAGACGACGACGAAACCGGCCTCCGTCAGCTGCTGCCGCAGCGCGTCCGTGCCGACGGCCAGCACCCTCGCGCCGGGCGCCAGCTCCCCGGCGAGCATCCGCAGCGTCGCCTGGGTGGAGTTCACGACGTCGGCCTCGTTCGCGGTGATGCCGAGCTCGGTGAGGTGCTCGGCAACGACGGCGGGGGTACGCGCCGCGTTGTTGGTCACGAATCCCAGGTGGGTGCCGCGCGAGCGCAGCTCGTCGAGCGCCTCGGGCACGCCGTCGACCGCGAGCGGCCCGAGGTAGATGACTCCGTCAAGGTCGAACAGCGCGGCGTCGTAGTTGCCGGCGAGCGCGATCATCGGTCCGTCTCCTCGTCCGGGGCGTCGAGTTCGAAGAGCGCCTCGGCCGCGGTCCCCGCCCCACCGGAACCGTCGCCCTGCTCGGCATCGTCGGAGTCGACCTGCTCCTCGACGTCGTCGTCGGTCTGCTCCGCGTCGTTGGAGTCGTCCTGCTCGGCGTCGTTGGAGTCGTCCTGCTCCTCGCCATCCTGATCGATGGCGTCCTCGGGCAGCTCGTCGCCATCCTCGTCCTCGGACTCCTCGGGAAGGATGTCGCCGTCCTCGTCCTCGTCGATCTCCTCGAGGATGACCATGGACTCGGGCAGAACCACGCCGTCAAGCGCGGCGATGCGGTCGGCGTTGTCGAGCTCGCCCTCGGGATCGAGGGCGGCGCTGGAGGTGAACCACTCGCGGGCGCCCCTCTCGTCGCCCTCGAGCTCCAGGAGGTTTGCGTACGCGTAGCGGAGCCGGGCCTGCGCGAGCGGGCGCCCGATCTGACGGCCGATCGCAGCCTTGAGGAGGCGAAGCGCCTCCGCGCGCTGTCCGAGGTCGTCGCGAACGCCCGCCTCCACGAGGAGGCACTCGATGCGCAGGTCGATGTCGCGCGTCTTGGGGTCGAGCTCGCCGAGGATCTCGAGCGCGTCCCGCGGGCGGCCGAGGGCGCGCTCGCAGTCGGCGATCACCGGAAGCAGCTCGTCGCCGCCGTTCATCCGGCGCAGCGCGCGGAACTCGCGCAGCGCGATGGCGAACTCGCCGGCGGCGTATGCGGTCACCGCGGCGGCCTCGCGGACGACGGGCAGGCGCCCGGCGCGGCGGCGGGCCGCCTCAGCGTGCCGGAACGCCATCTCGGGGTCCTCGTCGACGAGCTGGCCTGCGGCCCAAATGTGGGCGCCGACGGTCTCTGCCAGGTCCTTCGGGAGGCCCTTCAGCTCGGCCCGCACGCCCGCGGGCAGCTCGGACTCCACAAAGTCGCGCGGCGTGTCGGGTTCGTCGGGCCTGCGTGCGGTCCCCGGCCGCGGCGCCGGACGATCCTCGTCCCGCCGCGGACGACGGTCGTCATCCCTGCGAGGACCTCGATCTCCGCGGTCCTGCCATTGCTTGCGCTCGCCGCCTTGGTATCCGCCGCGGCGGTCGTCGTCGCGACGGGGACCGCGGTCCCCGCGGTCCTGCCACTGCTTGCGCTCGCCGTCCTGGCGCGGTCCGCGGTCTTCCCACTGCTTGCGCTCGCCGCCTTGGTATCCGCCGCGGCGGTCGTCGTCGCGACGGGGACCGCGGTCCCCGCGGTCCTGCCACTGCTTGCGCTCGCCGTCCTGGCGCGGTCCGCGGTCTTCCCACTGCTTGCGCTCGCCGCCTTGGTATCCGCCGCGACGGTCGTCGTCACGACGGGGACCGCGATCCCCGCGGTCCTCCCACTTGCGCGGGCCGCGGTCTCCACGGTCCTGCCACTGCTTACGTTCCCCGCCTTGATAGCCGCCGC